>JBAQLX010000424.1:0-6131 GCA_049302315.1 Desulfosporosinus sp. | reverse complement strand
GTGTACGTGCAAAGTGGTCCATCTTAGTTATGATGGTATTTTTGGTAGTTTATACTCTAACCGAAGCGGTTGTTTTTCAAACTTTGAAGATTTTACTACCCTACTTATATCCTATCCTGATAATCATCGCTGTATATATCTTTTCAGTTGTAACTCAGTATCTAAAAGAGCGTAAGGAACGGGGCCGTATAACGGGGATCTTCGGTCGCTACGTGTCTAAGGCGGTTGTTCAAGAAATTCTCTCATCTAAAGAAGAGATTAAAGTAGGTGGGGTCCGTAAAGATATCACGCTATTGTTTGTCGATATCCGTGGTTTTACCCCTCTATCGGAAAAAATGGAACCAGAGGATATTATCAACATTCTCAATGATTATCTGGATCTTTGTTCACGTGCAGTGTTCACCCAGGAAGGGACGATTGATAAGTTTATGGGGGACGGAGTGATGGCCATCTTTGGGGCACCGATAGAACAGAAGGATCATCTAGAGAGGGCTATTCGGGCGGCCTTACAAATGCAGAGGGAGTCCGGTAAATTTGCGGAAGATCTCCTTAAGCGGTACGGTCGATCGGTGAGTTTTGGGATTGGTATTAACTCTGGTCCGGCGGTCGTGGGAAATATCGGGTCCCAGGCGCGCATGGACTACACCGCAATTGGGGATACCGTAAATTTAGCCGCTCGACTGGAATCGAATGCCAAACCTGGGCAGATTTTAATCAGTAAAGATACGTATGAACGGATAAAAGAGACTTTTAAAGTAATCCCACTGGACCCCATCAAGGTAAAAGGGAAAGAAAAGCTGGTTGAAATTTACCAAGTTGAGGGAGAGTTCGATGAACACACTAACTGATTGATATGTATAATAGGAGGATTCAGGATGAATAGGCGCAGATCCATTGGGATGAAATTTTGGTTTATATTAATACTATTTATTCTGGTTATTGGTGCGGATTGTATTTTTAATACACCTATAGCTAAGGCAGAGGAAGGTATCAGTGCGGCTAAGTTAGATGATGTTCGGGGAAGTGTTTTGGTCAAACATGGCGGAGGGTACCATGAATACGAGGGCTTTAACGGTATGCCCTTGGAACAAGGGGATACTGTACTTACTAGTACGGAGGCAACCGCGAAAATAATATTTGAAAGTGGCTCAGAAACTTCTATCGATGCAGAATCTGAGGTTGTTATCGCAACTCTTAATACAGACGGTACTTCAAGCCAAATCTCTCTCAGATTATGGACAGGGAGCATTTGGAATAAGGTCAAAAGCCTACTCAACATCGATGATCATTATGAGGTGGAAACGCCGACGGCTGTAATGGGAGTGCGTGGTACCTTGTATATGGTGAACGTAGACAGGGTACAGGGAACCTCCATGGTTGGCGTAATGGATGGAGCAGTCGCAGATAGGCCAAACCAAGGGGAAGTTGTAGATAGCCTAGAGAGTATTGTCAGCATGGGAGAGGAACTGAACCAAACAATAGAAGGTCCGGAAGCGGTTGCAAAACAGCCAATCGATATGTCAGCTATGATTGCCAAAGTTCAGCCCCAGATGTTGTCGACTATGATTCCTGACGTTACCAGTCGGACAGGAGAGTTGTTGAGTTTAGCCAAAGGGGTGCAGAGCAACTACGCACAGTCACAAAACCCTGAATTCATCAAGAGTGCTCTGGTATTGGCTGAAAAGGCCTCACGCCTTGTTGATTTAGGTAAGAACTTTGTCGAAAAGGTTAAACTATCCGATAAAGCGGTTGATGTTAACGTAATGCTTAAGGAATCGAACCTGAGCCTTGAACAGATCCAAACACAATTGGGGAATAATCAAACTGAAATTGTTCAAGTACAGGAGACAATTAAACAGGATGCGAAAGAGGCTGGGTTAACTGAAGAGGACATTGAGGACATTATCTCAGAGGCTACTGAAACTATTACAACCCCAGGCCAAGAAGATAATGAACCCACGGTTATTACTGATAATGATGGTGGTGGCGGGTCGTCAGGGAGTTCTTCGCCAACTATTAATAAAGGCAGCATCGATAATCATAACAATACGATAACTTTGGCTTTATCTCAGGAGATAAAGGCTGGAGAGTTGGTTGTTAATGAAGGTGAAGTACCTTGGGCGGTTTCTCTCTCTCTTGCAGATGATAAGAACTATTGGGTGGGGCTCTGGGGTGAAAATGATGTAGTTTCACTCCAAACGCCCGTTGTGACTTCGGGTAAAAAGCTTGTTTTAAGTACGAATGTTCCAATATATGGTCAATACATTGCAAGGTTGTGTACAGGTATAGTCAGTAAGAGCGAGTATGTCGAACAAGACAAATTGGATCTTGTTCAAAAAGGTATAGTCAATGGCATAGCCAAACTGTCCGGCGCCACCGACCACAGTGATATTAAGATTGTAGCAAATGGTTTAACACTAAATGGACAGTCAGTAACAGTTTCGACTGTAACCCTTAAGGATGGGTCGTTTATACTTAAGGATTTACAAGAGGGGCAGTATTTGTTAGAGGCGAGCAAAACGGGGTATCTTAAGACTAATGAGGTCGTGGACGTAATTGGTGGAAAAACCATAAGCTTGGAAAATGAATTAGTACTATATTCTCAGTCCGCAACTGGTTCGGTCAATGGTTATGCTAAATTTGTTGATCGTCAAAATCAGTCGGGGATCGGTGTTCGAGTTCAAACTAATGAAGGAAAATTATTACCAAACCTTATTGCTAAAACAGATGCTCAGGGTTATTTTAGCATAGAGGGTGTACCTGTTGATAGTATGACTTTACAAGAAAACTATATTCTAACGGCTTTTGCATTGGATGAGTCACTTAGTTATAATACCGATAGTATACAGGTAACGATCCAGGCCAACCAGTCTGTGACCTTACCGGAAACTTTGTGGATAAGACCGTCTGACAGTAACCTAATTATTTTCGCCGATGACAATACGCCGTGGGATAGGTATGCTTTACGTGATATGTTAGGTATTCTCGGAGTGGAAGCGGAAGACTCTGTTTATACAAGTACTGCCATGAGCACCTTGTCTTTACCCGTTGACAAGACTGTCTGGATCGTCAATGATCAGCCCCAGGCTTTTTATAACACCTACAAAGATAATGAACAAAAGTTTGACGACTTTGTTAAACAGGGTGGTACTCTTTTATTTGAAGCTTGTGATAGTGGTTGGAATGGAGGGTCTATGGCATCAGTGGGAGCTACCTTACCAGGCGGAGTTGTCAACAATCAAGCATACGATTGGACAAATACCAATGTGAACCCCAGTCATCCTATGATGGCCGGAATTCCAATTACGCTAAGCGGTAACTATGCCTCGCATGATTACTTTACAGAATTACCGCAAAACTCTACAGTATTAGCAGAGAACCCTAATAATATGCCAACTCTAGTTGAATATAAATATGAAAAAGGGCGGGTAATTGCTACCGGTCAACCGTTAGAATTCTATTGGGGTCAGGAAGGACTGGGGCGGATTTATTCAAACATGGTTTATTATACCCTTAATAAACCAATCAGTGCGGGTCTTACGGCACCATATTTTACTCTAAGTGCTGGGGATGATACGGTACAGCCGACTAGATCACAAGATACCCTAACTTATCAAGCTAACGTTGGTCATGATGTCGATATGATTACAATAACTCCTTCCGCTGAGTGTGGTAACATAATTATTGATGGCAATGTGGTGTCGAGTGGGCATACATCCAATCCCATTTATCTGGACTTCGGGTTAAACACCTTGCGAATTGTGGTTGCCGAACAAGGGAAGTTGCCTAAAGCATACACTGTAATGGTGACCAGAGCGACGACTCCGCCGCCTGAGATTCAAGCGGACAATGATAACAATATTACTGGTGAAGAAATGGAATTGACTTTTACTGATGACCCTGAATGGCGTCAAGAGATTACTGAAGTGCAAGTGGATGGCCTAACAATTAGCCCCTCCTCTTATACTGTAAATTCCGGGATAATCCTGTTGAGCAGGGATTCGTTTCCAATCGCCAGAGATTACAATATTAATGTTAAGGCCTATAGTTATAGTGACGCTTCTGTAAAGCAAACAGTTATCCCTAATGACAATCAGCCGAAAATTTTTGCGATAGTAGGAAACTCTGTCCATGCTGGTTCTGATGAAATTAAACTTATTTTCGATAGACCCATGAATAATGCCAGTGGTGCACTAAGAAATAAGGCAAATTGGAAAATAATATTGGACGATGACAATACCAATTCCAGTGATGGCGATGAAACTACCCTAAAACTTACGAACGCTACATTGGCCTACGACGGGAGTAAGAATGAACTTACTATTCAACTTAATGAAATTAAAGATAGTGCATTTATTCCTCCCGCAAGGTATATTTACGTTTCGCCTAGCAAGACAAAGATCAAGGATTTGAAAGGAAAAGGTAACATTCAGCCGGCATACAGTGGGGCAGTCACGGAAGTGGAGGCTATATCTCCATCCGTTAATCCCCAGTTAGTTTATGTGGATAAAAATCATTTGAAGCTTCAGTTTAGTGAACAGGTAAACCCGATGCAGGCGATTGATATCAATAATTATACGTTGAGTGGTACAGAGTGGTTTAATGGGTATCCAATAGAAGTTGCCTTATGTGGAGATAAGAAATCTGTAATTATCAAGGTTCCCGACCTGAGCGTTCTTCAGCCAGAAGATAATTTATGGGTTACAGTGTTAGGTGTACAAGACTTAGTCGGAAATGATATCGATCAAGAGAATAACACCGCAGTATATGGAGAGGCCGCATCCCTAGTTAATGTTCCTTATTTCGGGGGGTCTACCTTGGGGGAGACCACCAGAAGCCCCTATTAAAGTGTCATGTGTTTATTGGTAATCAAGATCGTTAGTCAACTTTATAATAAGAATTTGATCGGCACGGATACCGTTAGGTTACCGTGCCCTTTCTATGTGCGTCAGCATGGGTGTTGTTTTGAGAGTTAGAGACCCAATAAATTCGCGCAGTTTTCCGATGATTGAACGCCATCAAGGCGCAATTAGGCGACAGGAACTGTCACCAAATCGCGCCTTGCTACACAAGAGATGGGGGAGGTGCCCCTAGATCTACCACGCTGAGTTCGTTCCCTCAATCGCGACTCGTTTACTGGAGGATTCTTTCTCTTATTTTCTATTGTAAATTACTGTAGGGCATTTTATCACTGGGTCTTACGACCTGTCATATCTGTGGACAAAAAATCAGGGGGTTTCTGCACCGAGATTATACTACAAATATTTAAGTAGAAGGATTGACAAGAACTCTGCTTATGATACTATATAGTGAGTAATCACTCATAAATATCCTGAATAAATTATTAAATTTTGGAGGACCCTATGAACTCAAACCAAGAAACTAAAAAACGGGAAGATCAAAGAAAGAAAACGGTAAAAAAACGGCGGCAGGACATTCTTGAAGCAGGTCTTAAAATTTTCGCAGAAAAAGGATATAATGGCTCAACTACAGCAGAAATAGCTCGGGCAGCTGGGGTAGCAGAAGGCACTATTTTTCGACATTTTACCACCAAGAAGGAATTGCTGATTGCAGTGTTGGAACCGAAAGTTCTGGAAGGGTTAATCCAGCTGGATAAAGAACACAGAGAGGATACACCCCCGGAATTCTTCCGGCGTTTTCTAAATAACCGATTGGAGCTAATCAAGGAAAATGACGCTCTAATACGTCTCATGTTTGCCGAAGCTCAGTATCACATCGAAGTCAGGGAGGCCTTGTTTAAAGGGATTTTAGAGCAGGGAATAAGCATAATAAGGCCATGGTTTGAAAAGGGTGTTGAGCGAGGGGATTTTAGAGCCCTCCCGTTTCCGCCCACCATGCGGAGTTTTATGGGGATGGTCTTGTTTTACGGATTATTTGGTAATGTTTTTCCAGGTTTATCTCCCGAAAAAACAATCGAAGAGGCGGCCGATCAAATTCTTGATCTCTTTTTACATGGTTTAGCGCGTTAGAAAAGAAAGAAAGAGATCAGGGAACAGTCTTGAGTCTAAAGGAGCAGGAGGAGAAGACATGAAAAAGAAACTTGCAGTTATCGTCGTTGTTCTGGTCCTGATCATATTGTCGGTCTTAGGTTTCAGGTACTTCAACAGCCC
>JBAQLX010000423.1:0-8440 GCA_049302315.1 Desulfosporosinus sp. | reverse complement strand
GGATAAGGGAACGGAAAAATAATGAGAAGCACTGGTAAAACTCTGCATATGCCGAAGTCATTTTCGGCTTTTTCTTTTGCCAAAATCGGTCCCTTCTCGCCATCACGGCGCCTTGCCATCCTTGGCGGCGCTACTAACCTCAAACATCGTGTTTGAGTCATGGCTACAGGGACACTCGTCCATACGGCATCTAGCCATCCTTGGCGATGGTCCCTTCCCGCCATCCTGCAAGAAGGTTAATACGTGCGAAGACAGTGTCTTCGGGCTACAGGGACACTTGACCATACGGCATCTAGCCATCCTTGGCGATGCTCTAATCTCGAACGTCCTGTGCGAGTCCTTGGTCGTCGCTCTAATCTCGAACGTCCTGTTTGAGTCCTTGGACATCGCATAATTTGTGGTATAATTACTGTTAATAATGCTATTTGTTTAAGCATCGACTTAGAGGTATAGTGAACTAAGAAGAATTATAAATTATAAATTATAAATTAACTGAATTTGATATTCTTATTACCGATCGTAAATGGTATTGGGATTTTATAGATTGAAAAGGAGACCGGAGCATGGATTTCCATTTACATGCCCCCTATGAAGCTGCGGGGGATCAGCTGCAGGCCATTATTGCCCTGGCAGCTGGAGTGAATGAAGGCCGGCGGCATCAGACGTTGCTAGGAGTCACAGGTTCAGGAAAGACTTTTACAATGGCCAATATTATTACAAAGGTACAGAGGCCGACGTTGATTCTTGCCCATAATAAAACGTTGGCCGCACAGCTTTATAGCGAGTTCAAAGAGTATTTTCCTGATAATGCAGTGGAGTATTTCGTGAGTTACTATGATTATTATCAACCGGAGGCGTACGTCCCTTCGAGTGATACCTTTATTGAAAAAGATGCTTCGATTAACGATGAGATTGAGAAAATGCGTCACTCGGCGACGGCAGCTCTTCTTGAGCGGCGTGATGTTATTGTGGTAGCCAGTGTTTCCTGTATTTATGGTTTAGGTTCCCCGGAGGATTACCGTGAACTTGTCCTTTCGTTACGGCAGGGACAAATTGTCGATCGCAATGATATTTTGCGCAAGCTGATCGCCATCCAATATGATCGCAATGATCTGGCATTCTCCCGAGGTGCGTTCCGCGTGCGTGGGGATGTAGTTGAGATCTATCCTGCGGCATCAAGTGATCGGGTACTTCGCGTGGAGATGTTTGGAGACGAAATTGAACATATTTACGAAATTAATTATTTAACGGGTGAGATCTTGGGGGAACGTCGCCATGTCTCGATTTTCCCGAATTCTCACTATGTGACTGCCCAGGACAAGGTCATGGAGGCTGCGGAAAATATTGAAAAAGAACTGGATGAACGAGTGAAGGGTTTAAAATCCGAGGACAAACTCTTGGAAGCACAGAGGCTCGAACAGCGGACACGCTACGATTTGGAAATGCTCAGAGAAATGGGTTTCTGCAACGGAATTGAAAATTATTCCCGCCACCTGACGTTTCGGGAGCCGGGGGAGACCCCCTACACCTTACTCCATTATTTTCCGGAGGATTTTCTCCTTTTTGTAGATGAATCCCACGTTTCCCTTCCTCAGGTGAGAGGGATGTATGAAGGGGACCGTTCACGCAAAACTACTCTGGTGGACTATGGCTTTCGCCTCCCTTCCGCCTTGGATAATAGACCCCTGACGTTTGCCGAATTTGAACGAACTATTAAACAAAGCGTCTATGTCAGTGCAACACCCGGACCGTATGAATTGGCTCACTGTCCGACGCTTGTGGAGCAAATCATTCGCCCCACAGGGTTGCTGGATCCGGAGGTTGTTGTTCATCAGACGAAAGGGCAGATTGATAATTTGCTTGGTGAAATCAGAGCGCGAATTGCGAAAGAGGAACGGGTCCTCGTCACGACCTTAACGAAGAAGATGGCTGAGGATCTCACTGATTACTTCAAAAACTTGGAGATTAAGGTGATGTACCTCCATTCGGATATTAAAACCCTTGAACGAGTAGAAATTCTTCGGGAGCTGCGCCTTGGAGTCATCGACGTGGTGGTGGGGATTAATCTTCTGCGGGAAGGGCTGGATTTACCGGAAGTTTCCCTGGTGGCTATTCTCGACGCAGATAAAGAGGGATTCCTGAGGTCAGATCGTTCCCTTATTCAGACCATTGGGCGCGCGGCACGCCATGCTCAGGGCAAGGTCATCATGTATGGAGACAAGATCACCAAGTCGATGCAGCTTGCCCTGGATGAAACGAATCGACGCCGGGCCATACAAATGGCTCATAACAAAAAAATGGGGATTACTCCTCAAACGATTCATAAAGCAGTTCATGCTGTGCCGGAGGCGACTCGTGTTGCCGAGCTGAAAAAGGCCTATGGCTCCAAACTACCACCCGAAGAGGCGGAGAGACTTATTAAGAGTTTAGAAAAGGACATGCGCCTTGCTGCGCGAGACTTGGACTTTGAACGAGCCGCTGAAATTCGGGATGCCATGATCGAATTAAAAGGAGAAGACAATAAATATAAAATGACCAGCCGGCAACGCGGGAATAAAAGTAAAAAGTATGACCATAAAGCACAGCAAAAACAAGTATCTTACCGAAAAGGTAAAAAGTGAGGCCAGTGAAAGAAATATTTCAGGAACGGTCTACGTTGAACTATTTTCCTTGCGGTAGTAAACTAAGAGTAAAGAAATAAAGAAATAAAGAAATAAAGAAATAAAACTATTGAAAGGTGGTTTTATTGTGGAAGTATCCAGAATTAGCGCTAAAGGACAGGTAACTATTCCGAAAACAATTCGGGAATTGTTAAACTTGAACGAGGGTGATAGGGTTGCCTTCCTTGAAGAAAACGGCAAGATTGTGATCACTAAAGCTAGTTTAATTGCCTTAAATGAATTGCAGGATGCCTTAAGCAAAGATGCTAAGGAGAAAAGCATCACAGAAGAAGAGCTCTTAAATGAACTTAAAGCAGTTCGGGAGGAATTGTGGAATGAACGGAAAAAGTAATGCCTTACGGGTATTTATCGATTCCAACATCCTGGTATCGGCAGTTCTTTCCGATTTGTCGATATCCAGCAAACTATTATATTTGCTTATTGAGAAGCATCATTTAATCATTTGCAGTTACTCAATCACTGAGGTATCCAAGGTTATTGATCGAAAATTCCCAAACCATATTGCTAAATGGGACAAGTTCCTAACGACTCTTGAATTTGAATTAGCATATACACCGTCAGACCTATCTACAGTGAAAGTGCCGTATATTAGAGATCCTGCTGATCTCCCCATCCTGGTTTCAGCTGTTGTATCTCAACCAGATATATTTGTAACTGGAGATTTAGACTTTTATACTCCAGAGATTCAAGAATATTTTACCATAATGACTCCGGGCGATTTTCTTAACGTATTCTCTAACGACATAAATCATTGATACGTTTTCTTAGGAGGCCAATCATGACCCAAGACTACTTGCGCGTACGTGGAGCGCGCGCCCATAATTTAAAAAACATCGACATCGACATCCCACGCGACAAACTGGTAGTGATTACGGGGTTGTCCGGCTCGGGAAAATCATCTCTGGCTTTTGATACAATATACGCCGAGGGACAGAGGCGTTATGTAGAATCCCTTTCAGCCTATGCACGGCAATTTTTAGGGCAAATGGACAAACCGGATGTAGATTCCATCGAGGGGCTTTCCCCTGCCATTTCCATTGACCAGAAGACGACTAACCGCAACCCCAGGTCCACTGTGGGCACAGCGACGGAGGTTTCCGATTACCTTCGCCTACTTTTTGCTCGAATCGGGCATCCGCATTGTCCGAAGTGTGGTCGCAGGATTTCCCGGCAAACCGTCCAGCAAATGGTTGATCAGGTGATGAGTTTACCGGAACGAACAAAACTGCAAATATTGGCGCCGCTCATTAAAGGAAAAAAAGGAGAGCATCATAAGGCCTTTGAGGAAGCACGTAAGGCAGGGTATGTTCGAGTTCGTGTCGACGGGGAGACAAGGGATCTTGGCGAAGAGATAGAGCTGGCCAAGAATAAAAAACACTCCGTTGAAGTCGTGATCGACCGTATTTCCCTAAAACCTGAGAGTGCTGAACGTCTGGCGGATTCTCTGGAAATAGCGCTCAAACTCGGCGAAGGGAACGTCATCGTGGACATTACAGACGGGAGTGAGTTGCTCTTTAGCGAGAATTTCGCTTGTCCGGATTGTGGGATTGCTCTCGAAGAAATATCGCCGCGTCTTTTTTCCTTTAACAGTCCATACGGAGCTTGCCCAGCGTGTACAGGACTTGGGGCCAACCTTGTCGTCGACATTGACCTTCTCTTCCCTGATCGTTCCCTGTCCCTGGCTGCGGGGGCGATCGCACCTTGGGCAAAATCAACGTCCAGTTATTACCCGAAAATGATGGAAGCTGTGGCCATAAACCTGGGGTTCGGGATGGATACCCCCTTGCAAGAACTCAATGAGAGCCAATGGGAGGGGCTGCTCTATGGAACAAAAACCCCTATTTGTTTCCAATACCAAAATATTTTTGAGCAACTAAAAACATATCGCACCAACTTCGAAGGGCTGATTCCCTTTTTTGAACGCCGGTATCGGGAGTCAACTTCGGATATGGTACGTGTCGAAATAGAAGGGTATATGAGTGAACACCTTTGCCCGGAGTGTCAGGGGAAACGCCTGAAACCGGAAGCGCTAGCCGTGAAGGTGGGCGGGATCTCTATCGATGATTTGACCCGCTTGCCGATTACCGAAGCCTTAAGCTTTCTGAATTCCTTGATCCTTACGCCAAAAGAACAAACGATTGCCCACCAGATCCTCAAGGAAATCAGGGAAAGACTGGGATTTTTGATGAATGTCGGACTGGATTACCTGACCCTGGGTCGTGCTTCAGGCTCGCTCTCCGGCGGAGAGGCCCAGCGAATCCGCCTGGCGACTCAGATTGGGTCAAGCTTGATGGGTGTCCTATATGTTCTGGATGAACCGAGCATTGGACTTCACCAAAGGGATAATGCTCGTCTGCTTTCAACTCTTAAACGTTTGCGTGACCTTGGAAATACGCTGCTTGTGGTTGAGCATGATGCGGATACGATGCTTGCCGCAGACCATATTATTGATATTGGTCCTGGCGCAGGGGTTCACGGCGGGCGAGTGGTGGCCGAGGGTACGCTTGAGGAAATCAAGGCTAATCAGGAATCGATCACGGGACAGTATTTGTGTGGTGCCAAACAGATTGCGCTGCCCGAGCAACGACGGCAGCCGAACGGTAAGTGGCTTGAAGTATTCGGTGCTCGGGAAAACAATCTGAAGGATATTCACGTGCGCATCCCTTTGGGCCTGTTTACCTGTGTGACGGGAGTCTCAGGCTCAGGCAAAAGTACCCTGGTCAATGAGATCATCTATAAAGGATTAGCAGCCAAGCTGAGCTTGGCGCGGCATCATGCCGGCGCGCACGATCGTCTGGAAGGATTGGAGCATCTGGACAAGGTTATTGACATTGACCAATCCCCGATTGGACGGACCCCTCGTTCCAATCCAGCGACGTATACCGGGGTTTTTAATTTTATCCGCGAACTCTTTTCCCTAACCCCGGAAGCAAAGATGCGGGGATATCAACCAAGGCGGTTTAGCTTCAATGTCAAAGGCGGACGATGCGAGGCCTGCCGTGGAGATGGGATTATCAAGATTGAGATGCATTTCCTCCCGGATGTGTACGTTCCCTGTGAAATTTGCGAGGGTAAACGGTATAACCGAGAGACCTTGGAAGTGCGCTACAAAGGAAAAAACATTGCTCAAGTCCTGGAGATGACAGTCGACGAAGCGGCGGAGTTTTTCCAGATAGTACAGAAAATCGCCCGGAAATTTCAGACGATGCAGGATGTGGGACTTGGCTATATTCGCTTAGGTCAACCCGCAACCACCTTATCCGGGGGAGAAGCACAGCGTATTAAGCTGGCCACGGAGTTGAGCCGGCGCAGTACGGGTAAAACCATTTATATACTCGATGAACCGACAACGGGTTTGCACTCGGCGGATATCGATAAACTCCTCCAGGTGCTCCATCGTTTGGCGGATGCCGGGGATACGGTGCTTGTCATTGAGCATAACCTCGATGTTATTAAAACGGCGGACTGGCTCATTGATCTCGGTCCTGAAGGGGGAAACCGGGGAGGAGAAGTGGTAATAGCAGGGACACCGGAGGACATTGCTGCTTTCCCGACCTCTTATACTGGGCAGTATTTAAAGCGTTATTTAGATAGCGGATAGGGAAGTTTTCTTTTGCACCAGACGCGAAAGAAGGACTGTTCTTTGAAGTTGACAAATCAATATTGTAAGAGCAAAAATTAAGGTCTATTAAAGAGCGAACTGGAAGTACGATTATCATAGGTTTAGCCGTAAGGCTAAACAACGATTCGAACATCGAACCTCGAACTTCGCGCATCGAGTATCGAGCATCGGGCCTCGAACTTCGCGCATCGCGTAAGGGAGTGGGAAAAATCTTGACAATTCGTTTAGTAGCTATGGATCTCGATGACACATTGCTCAGGGATGATAGGACTATTTCTCCGCGTGTGGTAGAGGCGATTCAAAAAGCTCAGGCTCAGGGCGTTAAAATGACAATTGCTACCGGGCGCATGTCGATCTCTGCACGTCCATATGCAGAGCAGCTAGGGTTGGATGTTCCGGTGATCACTTACCATGGAGCGATGATCCAACAGGCTTTAAGCGGGGACATTCTATTTCGGCGCGTTATTCCCAGCGCTTTGGCCGCAAAGATCGTTCGGGATGTTGCGGGTCGGGGCTTTTATGCCCAAATTTATCTGAAAGACCGGGTCTTTACGCCGGAACTCAATGGCTGGACACGTAAATATGAGCGGATCGCGAGTGTCCCTCCTGAGCAAGGAGATCTGGCAAGCCTGCTTGCTCAGGAACCCGAAGGGGCAGAGAAAATTCTCCTGATGGCAAAGGAAGCGGATCTGGACCGATTGGCCCCCTTATTGAGACAACGTTATGGAGAAAAGGTGCACATTACTAAATCTAAGCCCTGTTTCCTGGAAATAATGGATGGTTCGGTAGATAAAGGCGTCGCTTTGGCCGCTTTGGCTGAGCGCTTTGGAATTGACCGCTCAGAAGTTATGGCCATCGGGGATAGTTATAATGACGTGGAAATGATTAACTACGCGGGTCTTGGTGTGGCCATGGGAAATGCCCGCCTGGAAATTCAAAATCAAGCGGATATTATTACCGCCTCAAATGAGGAAGACGGCGTAGCCGAGGCTATTGAACGCTATGTGCTGGATAGAAATATGTAGGGCACGATGCATCATGCCCGACAAAAAGTGGAGGTAGATATGATGAACATGAAAACAGTTCGCCAAACTGCGCGAGAAAAGCTCAAGGGATTTTGCCGAGTTTGTCCCGAATGTAATGGCAAGGCTTGTGCTGGGGAAGTTCCGGGCATGGGAGGGATGGGTACTGGGGCATCGTTTAAAAACAATGTGGAAGCGTTAGCTGCATTTCGCCTAAATATGAGGACAATTCATGGAGCTAAACATCCTGACACAAGGTACGAACTTTTTGGTCAAGAACTTTTAACGCCGATTCTCGGTGCACCGATCACTGGTAATATTTTTAATATGGGTGGGGCTTTGAATGAAGAAGAATGGGCGGAGGCCGTGATTCAGGGCTGTCTTGCATCGGGGTCAATAGGGTGTACAGGTGATGCCCCAGACCCCGCAATGTATATTGCCGGAGTGGATGTTATTGCTAAAGCTCAAGGTCGGGGCATTCCGTTTATAAAACCACGGGAACTGGAAGAAGTCTTTAAATGCCTGCGTCTTACTGAGAAAGCAGGAGTCCTTGCGGTGGGCATGGACATAGATGCAGCCGGGTTATTTTCCATAGCTGTTGGACCAAAAACCAAAGAAGAAATGAAAGCGATCATTGCCAATACGTCTTTACCGTTTATTATTAAAGGGATCATGACAGCTGACGAAGCCGAAATAGCTGTTGAAGCAGGTGCGGCAGCTCTTGTGGTATCGAATCATGGTGGTCGAATGCTCGATCATATGCCGGGGACAGCGGAGGTACTTTCGAAAATCGCTGCGGCTGTAGGCGGGCGGATTCCGGTGCTTGTTGACGGCGGAGTCCGAACGGGTGCTGACGTCTTGAAAATGCTGGCCCTGGGAGCCAATGCGGTCCTGATTGGAAGGCCACTCATCCTGGCCGCTTACGGCGGAGGTGCAGAGGGGGTTGCCCTAGCAATCAGGAGGATGACAAATGAACTGAAACAGACCATGATCTTGACAGGATGTGCGACGCTTAGCGATATTACCATGGATGTTTTGACCTAAAACGGAAGAAATTTACGCCTCCTCGTGCAATCTGGCACAATAATTGCAATAAGGCGCCTAAACCGCTATAC
>JBAQLX010000422.1:0-8995 GCA_049302315.1 Desulfosporosinus sp. | reverse complement strand
GTCCATTGTCGTATCAGCGAAAGCATTGATTGGGCCCATGGTAGCAACCATACCCATAATGGCTAAGGATGCTAAGGCCTTTTTAGTTTTTTTCATGTAGTAAATTTCTCCTCTCGTCTTTGAATCTTTTCTATCCTAATTTCCTCTGTAATGGAGAATGGGCGATCCCTTCTCCCAACCCAGGACGTTTTTGAGTCGTCCCTCACCCCCTTAAAATGTGTAGCACAATCTTTAGACATTGCGCAATATCTAAAAGCATCCACAGGATATAATCGGGAGCGTCCCCCCTAAAGATGATTATTTCATCCCTCCCGTGGCTTACTTGTTAGAACGCATGATAATGAAGAAACCACAAACAGGCTCCACACTCGGTATTATATTCGTCATGAAAACGAATATTCCTGCTTGTTGTTCGACTTTTTTTATGGACATTTCACAAAATTTATGCCCACACGGACAAGTTCCCTTGTTTCTTGTCCAGTTTACACCAAAACCTAATAGTTTTCCAGCTTTTACAGAAAATATACAATGTATCAATCTGTATATTTGGAGTATAGCATATCTTTTGACTCTAAACATATAGATCTTGTTAATTTTCTTTTAAAAATCATTAAGACTATCCTAATATCCTGTGAATTTCAGGATTCCGTACTAAATTCCTGCGGCAGCTTTAATTACTTTAATCAAATAATTCTTGCAAGGCATGGAGTTCTCGCTCCGGCACAACATTTGGTCCGCCGAGGGCAATGACCGTCCTACCTTGCCAACTTCGCAGTACGTCCAGCAAGGCGGGTGGGAGACCGTCCGGAGGAACCAGTACAACGTTCGTACCTTGTATCGCCGCAAGGAGCCCCCCAGATAAAGCATCCGGGAAATCCTCCCCTGTTGCCAGATAAACCCCTTGACCAGGAGGGGGATATTCAGAAAGTACGTACGCGGCCGTCCCATATCTATTCGGCCCGGCGATCCGTCGATGGCCGGGCAGTTGCTCTAATACAGGGTCAGAAACCCGAACCTCAGCCCCAATCACAAGGGTTTCCGTAACAGAAAGTTGGCGCAACACCTCGTCTGTTTCCGGAGCCAGGGCAGAAGAAGCTGTCAGCAAAATTGGCTCCCCATTTTGCGCGGCCGGAGAAGCAATCACTAAGGCATCCGGAAAGTTATCGCCATTAACAACTATCGCTTTACCGGACGTTCCCAGCTCCTTGGCAATAGCTGCTGCCGTGGCGTAGCGGTTTGGCCCCCAGATCCGGTTAACCGTATACCCCAGGGAACTGAGCTGGTTTTGCACTTGCTCGGATATAGCTGCCGTACTTCCCAAAAGGATCACTTTCTGCGGTTCGAGTCGGTTGATCTCAGCTAGGACCTTTGGGGAGAGACTCTGGGGATTCGTGAGCAAAATCGGCGCATGCTCTTTATAGGCGAGCGGAGCGCTGGTCAGGGCGTCTGGAAAATCATCCTCCCGGGCCAGGATAACGGTATCTGTTCCTGCCGGATAGGCCGCTTTCGCAACTTCAATCGCTGTTTCCTGGCGATTTAAGCCGGCTAATCGCGACGTTTCAGGGACCTGGGTATAACCGACCTGATAAATACCCGGTTCATAAATTCCCACCTTGACCTGAGTGGAAGCTACCCCTCCGCCGACAAGAATCCAACGCGACCCCGACCAGCGGTAAACATATCCCAAGTGAGCTGAATCACCCGGCGGCGTTTGGCCCTCAACGGTCAGGGTCAAGATCTTGCGCGGGATACCTGCAAAATCAACCTTAACCGTAGTCCCACCGGATACTATGCCGATGGGAAAACTGCCCGGGGAAGTTACCTTGCTCAGACCGACAGTCATATCTTGAGCAAAGGCCTGTGCCGGGACGAGAAGCTTCGCCATTGTGTCCTCTCTCCCCTGAACCAAGGCGCCCACAGTTGGGACCTTCGCCGGCGAACTTAAGCTTTGAGCTGCATCCATTATATGGAGTGATTGATCCGCATCCACTCGACCATAGCCGTATTGTTCATCCCGCCCGGGACTTCCCAAGTCTTTAGCTCCCTTTTCCAAGGCCAGGCGTACTTGATCTGCTGTCCAATCCGGATGTTTACTCCAGATCAGGGCTGCGACACCGGCTGCAAAGGGGGATGCCATGGAAGTTCCATCCGCATAGGCGTATGTTGAGCCCGCTTTTGTCCAGTAGTCACTTAATATCTTCGAACCCGGAGCAGAAAGAACGATTTCCGGACCGAACGCAGAAAAATCGTCGATTTTGTCAGCCTCGTCCGCAGCAGCTACTGAGATGACGTTGGGATCGGATGCCGGATAGCTGATTCCCGGGTTACTTTGCGTGGCTGGATCATAATTACCGGCCGCAGCAAAAATAAGCGCGCCTTTGTTCCGGGCGTATTTAATGGCCTCACCAAGTACGGCCGTCTTTGTATCCGAACCAAGGCTCAAGTTAATAATATTTGCGCCGTGCTCGGCAGCCCAGACGATCCCTTGTGCGATGATATCATCCGCCCCTTCTCCGGTATTATCCATTACTTTGATGGGCATGATTTTCGCCGCGTAGGCCACTCCGACAACTCCTACACCGTTTAACTGTGCTGCGGCGATTCCGGCGACACTGGTTCCATGCCCGTTGTTATCTTGACCAGCTCCACTTCCGCCACTATCCGTAATAGCATTGTAGCCGGACACAAGGTTACCTTTCAAATCAGGGTGGTTTAAATCAACCCCCGTGTCCACAATGGCAATCGTCATTCCCTGTCCTGTGGCTCCGCTTGACCAGGCTTTCGGAATATTGGCAAGAGCTAAATTGTACTGTTTTGCGTAATAGGGCTCGTTTACTTGCACTGCGGTGATTTTTCTTACTCGGTTTCTTTCAGCCCCTAAAACCCCCGCCAGAGTTTTTAATTTTCCAATCACTTCATCAGGATTTTTCCCCGGTGCTAAAGCGAGTGTCGCAAAATTGAGCGGCCCCTTTTGCCCCACTTTAGCGCCGATTTGGTCGGCCAAAGTTTCCGGAGTCACACCATTTAACTCAACCACGACTTGTTGAGCAACTTCGGTTTGGGCCACAACCGGATTTAAAGGGATAACCGTCAGGGCGCCAAAGGTCATCCAAAGTAAAACAATTATGCTCAGAATCGCTGCGCAGTTTTTCCTTTTCATTTGGCCCCTCCGCTTTTGAATCTTTCTACTCTTTCTATATGACTTATTCGCTAATAATTTGCTTCTTCCTTTCTAAACCCCACTTTCGTTTTTTTTAGTCAAAAATGAGCCTTAGTGACCCCCACCCCTTGGGAATTTATACCATTGAAGATTATGTTGCTCCCTGTTACTCTTAAGCTAAGTGTTAGTTGCTTAATCTTTTCTCATTTCAGAAAAGGATTGTCGTCGTATTTCCGACCAAATTACGAAGGGAGAACTGCGAATAAATGCGAAAAATTACGATTATTATTTTAAGTATATTTTTATTGATGTCCCAAATTCCCCTTCCCGTGCTGGCTGAGTCCTCTTCGGGGACCGCGTATACCCGCCTTGCCGGCACAGACCGTTATCAAACAGCCATTAATATTTCCCAGGCCGGTTGGGCGACAGCTCCAAATGTTGTCCTTTCTCGCGGTGATGACTTTCCCGATGCTCTGGCCGGCGCCGTTCTTGCAAAAAAACTGGAGGCCCCACTTCTTCTGACCGGGAGTCTTGCCCTTGAAAGTGATGTCCAGACAGAGATTCGGCGGTTAGGCGCCAACCACGTTTATCTCTTAGGCTCACGGGCTGCTCTTTCGGAAACGATTGAAAAAGAACTTGATTCGCTCCATGTTCAGTGGTCACGAATTGAAGGATCCAATCGCTATACTACCGCTGCGGAAATTGCCCGTTCTACCGGCGCTCCGACCGGCGAGGCCTTTCTTGTGACCGGAAACGGCTTTGCCGATGCCTTGAGTGTCTCTTCCTATGCGGCTGCGCACAACATTCCTCTTCTGATGACAGAATTTGGCGTACTTCCCCAAGTAACAATGGACATAATTATCGCATTACATATTAATAAAATCACAATCATCGGGAGCGCTGCAGTTGTGAATTCAGATGTGGAAACAACTCTCAAAAGTGATCCGCGAGGATTTACGGTGAACCGGATTTCCGATAGCAACCGCTACCTGACAAACCTCAAAGTTATTCAGACCCTGGATTTTGATCGGAATGGGGCCTATTTCGCAACCGGGGAGGATTTCCCGGATGCTCTGGCTGGAGCAGCCCTTGCCGCCAAAAGAGGACAACCCATCTTTCTGGTTGAGAAGAAAAATGTTGACCCCCAAATGTTAAGCTATCTCAGCGGCATCCGAGCCAGCCTTCGACAGGTGTCTTTCCTTGGCAGCTATAATGTCATTCCTTATGGAACAGAAAGTATCCTTAGGACCGGTTCCCTAAAACCACGCACTTCTCTCCAATACTGGCAAGGATACGGTTATAAAAACCACCTTGATAACCTCTCCATGATTCCGAGTAATGCCACGGATTATGTAGACTTGATTTCTCCGAGCTGGTACTCCCTAAACTCTATTCCGGTTGATCAAACGAGCGCCGACGGTACGTTCACCGGCTCTTTTGGCTCAGACATGACAAGTTATACGCAACTCGTCAAGGCAGCCCAAAGTCGCGGACTGAAGGTCCTCCCCCTTATCGCTTCACCTTGGGATAATACCGGCAAAGCAGCGCTGGATTCTGTCCTGACGAACCAAACGTCACGGGATAACCTCGTCAATAATTTGGTAAGCATGGTCCAAACTACAGGATCAGACGGCGTTGTCGTCGACTTCGAATATATGAGTGATGCAACGGGGCCATTTCTCACGCAATTCATGCAAGCTCTCTATGCGAATCTCCATGCACAAAACAAACTCGTGGTAATCGCGGTCATGTCACGTACCTCCTCGAAAGATTGGTATCCGGAGTTTAATTATCATGCGCTTGCTCAGTCCTGTGACTTCCTGCACATTATGACCTACGACTTTGGCATGTCCGCTCCCGGTCCGATTGCTCCCCTGTCCTGGGTTAAGAAAGTACTGGACTATACCTTGAGTCAGAACTTGGACATGAATAAGGTTTTACTTGGTATACCTTATTACGGCCGGGACTGGACCAGGACCGGGACAGACAGTTACTCTAATAAATCGACGGATCTTACTGGAGCGCTTGGTCTAGCTGCAACCTATCAGGCAACCGTTCAGCGAGAAACTTCAAGCAACGACACAGTTGGAATTCCTTATTTTTTCTATACAGATAATGACCAAGCTGAGCACAAGGTCTACTTTGAGGATCCGGCAAGCTGGGAAGCGAAGCTTAGCTTACTGAGTCAGTACAATCTCGGAGGTATCGGCTCCTGGTCGCTTTTCTGGGTGAAGACGGAAACTGCGGGAAAGCTGTTCCCCCTGCTTAATAAATATTTGCGCTAAATTAACTATTAAGGCATATCTAATATTTCCATATTTTAAAGGATTCTCCTCTTTGTCCTTGACTTAGATGTATATAATTGATATATTTTACATAGAGTAGAATAGATAGATTACTTGAGGGCAGAACGGGCGGCTGCCACGCCACAAGAATTTGTGGTCTTTCAAGAGATGTAGGGTTGCCAACCTACCAGTAATCTATCTATCGATAAATTAATAAGACCTCCATATCGGGGGTCTTTTCTCGTTCCTTAAATAATTTCATATTATCTAGACAAGGAGGGGTATCCCATCAGTGAAAAAGTAAAAAGGGGCCGTAACAAAACTTATTTTCCAGTTTATTATAGCCCCTTTTTCTTTAGTCTAATAAGCCCCTTGACCGGTAAATACGATAAATACGGTCTTCCACAGAATCTGAAGATCGAACCAGAAACTCCATGCTTGAACATATTTTAAATCATAACCCATCGTCTCACCTAAAGTCAGCTCGCCGCGTCCATTCACCTGCGCCCACCCAGTCACACCGGGAAGCACACTAAGGCGCCTGCGTTGTTCGGGTGTGTAGTGCTTAACGATTTCCGGAACCTCTGGACGGGGACCAACAAGGCTCATATTGCCAATAAGAATATTTATGAGCTGCGGCAGTTCATCAAGGCTCGTCTTACGCAGGAATTTTCCGCTCCGCGTAATCCGTGGATCGTCTTTTTCCTGGAATACAAACCCTTCAAGGTCTTTGACCTGCTCCAGCTTTGCTTGAATCATGGCATCCGCATTTTGGACCATGGTTCTAAATTTATAGATGGTATAAGGCTTTCCGCCCAAACCAATGCGTATCTGCCGAAATACGGCCGGTCCCGAAGAATCCAGCCGTATCCAGAGTGCAATACAAAGCCACAACGGAGAGATGACCGCCAAGAGAACTGCGGCAACTAACAGGTCAAGCAGCCGCTTCAGGGCTAGCTGCCACCGGGAATATTCAAGCTCTTCACTTTCCACGGATTTCATTACCGCAGATCTCTGACCCATCCGTTTCTCTCCTTTCAAGCTACTAAAGCGTTTACCCTGTAAGGACTTCGTCAAGCCAAGAGGCTTTGTTTGCAAAAAGTGAATTCCTTTGCGTAAGCAGTAGCCAAACTTCGCATAAAACGAAAACGTAGGCGGGGTGGGGTACACGATGTACCCCACCGGCAGCCGAGACAAGGATGTCGAGTTGCCGGGAACCCCGCTGGAGTTGTAGTTTTAGGCGAATAGATTGGTCTGCGAAACGCATGGAATGAACGGTTGCAAACAAAGCCTCACCCCCCGTCGTCCTTAGACCCGTGAACGCTCCACTACCCGCCTCACTGCATCAATAACATCTTCCGTATCTTGCCCACTCATCCTGGGACAAAGCGGCAACGAAATAATCCGTTCATAAATAGCCTCCGCCTTCGGGAAGTCACCCGGCTTATAACCGTACGTCTCCCGATAGTAAGGATGCATATGGACCGGAATAAAGTGCACACTGCTTCCGATCTGTTCCGCTTTCAGCTCTTCAATAAATTGTGCGCGATCTATCGATAGTTTATCCAAGTTTAGTTTTAGGATATACAAGTGCCAAGCATGCCGTGCGTAAGCAAGTTCCACCGGTATTTCGAGCTCTGGCATTTTGCCGAATTCAGTATTGAATCGTTCGGCTATCTGTTCCCGGATCCCCTGCATCCGCTCGAGTTTCGCAAGCTGGGTGATCCCGAGTGCGGCCTGAATATCGGTCATGTTGTATTTATAACCAGGGTACTGTATTTCATAAAACCATGAACCAGCTGCGCTGTAGCGATTCCAAGCGCTGTGAGTCATCCCGTGACTACTCAAGACCCGAATCTTATCTGCTAAGGCTTGATCATCGGTTGTCACCATGCCCCCTTCACCGGTCGTCAAGTTTTTCGTGGCATAAAATGAGAAAGCGGTCGCATTGCCGATCGAACCCACCATCTGTCCCTTATACTTCGAGTACACCGCGTGGGCGGCATCTTCCAAGACAAAAAGGTTATGCTCTTTGGCAAGGGTCATCAGCTCGTCCATCTCACAAGGATGTCCGGCAAGGTGTACCGGAATAATCGCCTTGGTCTGCGGCGTTATCTTTTTCTTAATTTCATGAACATCAATGTTCAAGAGTACAGGGTCAATGTCTGCAAAAACCGGTTTCGCTCCTGCATGAATGATAACGCTTGCTGAAGAAGCAAACGTCATCGGGGTCGTAATGACTTCATCCCCTTCTCCGATCCCTGCTGCCACTAACGAAAGATGCAAAGCCGCGGTGCAGGAGTTGACCGCAACGGCATATTTGGCCCCGACATACGCCGCAAAGCGTTTCTCAAATTCCATCGTTTTCGGACCTTTAGTGATCCAGTTTGATTTCAGACTAGCCACGACTTCCGCGATGTCATCCTCTTCAATCAACGGAAGGCCATATGGTAAAAATTCTTTACGTACACCCACGCTGTTTCCTCCTAAAATGCCGATGATAAGTTATGAAAACTTCCCACTTCTTAAACGGCTTAGAATATAGCGAACCACTTTGTGCACATCCTTATCCAAGCGATCCAGCAGGATCAGGTAAACGACTCCCGCCAGGAATGCCGAGACAAAGAAGTTGACGTTCGGCAGCAGGAGCGCCACAGCGCAAAGTCCTAAACCGGCTATGAAGACACTTGGGAGTTGCCTAGCAATATTTATATCATACACCTTTTTCCGAACGGCGAAAAGGTAAGCTATCAAAACGAATACTTCTGTGATAAGTGTTGCCACACTGGAGCCATATATACCCCATTGCCTGATCATAAAATAATTCAGGCCGACATTCCCCAGGGCTGCGGAGCCTTGGATCAAGGTTCGCGTCCACTGGTTATTGGTAGTCGTTAAAACATCCCCAATCGTAAAACTCATGGCTTCTAACAGGAAGAACCACGCGAGAAGTTTCAAGGCTAGTCCGGCGCCCGCAAACTTGGCGCCGTAAAGGAAATAAATAATCGGGTCGGCAAGCAAGAAGAAAAGTAAACTGATTAGCAGCCCAATAGCCGTCAGGAACTTGAATATTTTCTCCACGGTCTGTTTGTGCTTTTCCATATCGCCTACTCCCAATTGATAAAGGATGGGATAGAGCACAGAAGTCACGATCCCTGGAATAAATAACAACACAGACATTAGGCGATAAGCCGCTGAATAGGTCCCTACTTCGGCTGTTGTCCGCATTAAGGACAGCATGAAGGTGGCAACCTGAAAGTAGATATAGTAAAATAGGTAGGAAATCCCAAACGGCAGCCCTCCGCGCACCATGGCCCCCATCGCCGACCACTCAACCCGCAGAGGATTTACTTTAACCACGGTACGGTAAAGCAACAAGGTGATCACTGCGATGACCACGAGCTGAACCAGGGAAATCTGGATCACGCCCAACTGTTTAACAAGTACTAAGATCGTTCCCAAGCCAATAAAGAAGGTGGAAAGGAATTGGTACACCGCAGCGATGTACATCTCCTGACGGGCTTGAAAGTAATTATAGATCATGTTATCC
>JBAQLX010000421.1:0-2881 GCA_049302315.1 Desulfosporosinus sp. | reverse complement strand
TAATATGCCTTGTAAACTTCCTCGGTTACCGGGATTCGCTTCTTATTGACAAGCAGGGTGTATGTTTTGTCCTCCTGCATTTTGATTCCCTCCGTTTCTGATTTGTGAATTTCTCAAAATCAGAAATGGAGGGAGGAGAGCGGCACCCTACCGACTTGGCAAGGATGTCAAAGTATTTAATTGCAACCTGCGGTCGAAAGTTTAGATTTTTTGTCAAATAAAAAAACGCAATTTGCGACAAACAAATTGCGTTTTTACGGCTTGTATGAGGTGTATTGAATTGTAAAATTGTTGAGGTCTGCGTGGAATTCCGCAGAGATCTAAGGTACCTATACGTGTCGGAGAAGCTAATCCCTGCATGATAAGTGCCTTTATACCTTTTTAGTTCAGCTACTTGAACCTTTCTATTTTTATTAAAATCTCATTTTTCATTTGCCAGCACCTCACTCACATGAAATGAAAAATACAAATCTATGATGATGACATTTTTGGTGCTACGGTCATATTTTGTTGAAATATGTCATTGTATTACTGGCATCAAATTATGAAATTCCTTCGTTACGTCTAAAACGCAAAAAGCCTGCCACTGAGGGCAGGTTTAGACACGTAGTCTCTGTGGTAACCAGGCTATCATAGTGCTGGTAAGCACCTTAGACCCTATGGCTTTGCGTCCCTGTCTTTTGACAGGTTTGCCCTTAGCGCGGATAATTCAATTGTTATTTATAAAAGGCCGGGTTGTTCCTATTCCAATTTGGCTCTTCAACATCAAACACTCTGTGCAGGCAGCTTTGTTTCATGTTGGGTTTAGTAATAAGATATAGTTATCCGCATACTGTCATTTTGGATAGATGTGAGTCCAAGTTCATGATTTTAGTTCACTTAACCTTTTTTTGTAAAATTCTTATATTTTGGCGACAAAAAAATGTAAAAGATTCCAATTTAATATTCTTTCAAAGGCCAAGTAAGACAACATAGATTAAAACCCCTCTCAATATTGGAGTGAGATAAAATGGAAATTATCCCTATATATATAATATTACATTAACTTGTAAAAATCACGTATTTTTCTAAACTTTTTTTAAAATGTACTGGGATGTGTCATTTATATATCAAAAATCGTTATAGAGTCTTTATAATTATCGTTTATTCCACAAGACAAAAAACTGACGGAAAATACCGCCAATTAAATAATTTCTTCTAGTGAATATCGTTAGCATTTCTCTTCTTTATTTTCTCTTTTGTAGAAGATTGCGTACCACTGATTCGATTAGATAAAGCCAGTGCATAAGCCCCAACAATTTCAGAGCTTTCAGGAAAGATAGCTGCCAATTCCTCTAATGCACTAATCCATATCTTGAAGTCACTCCATGATTTTTCTTCTCCAAAGCGAAAGCATGTACGCCTTAAACAATAAACATAGTTCTCCGCATTATCTCTATCCATAGGAAATTTTTGGCAAGCTTTCTGGATTGCTTTTAACTTAACTAGTGCATCATCCCAATCGCCGTCTTCCGTATAACATATAAAGGCCGCTTTCTGGACCTCTGCAATTTCCGTAGATAATCCGCCGTCATTTCTATAAGCTTCAACTTCCTGCAATTCAACCAAATAGTCAATACACCGTTCAGCCACATCGTACTGGTGCTTATTGAGAAATGCATTGGTAAACTGGTTCTAATGCTCTATACAAAGCTCAATACCCAGCTTTCGATTTTTTGTAGCCTCATATTTTAGTGTTTCAGTACAGAGAGCCATAATCTGATCAGCGCACTGTTCCAATTTTCTATAATCGTCTTTAGTTGTGTACACATAGCCCAACTGAAACCACGCCTCTATAAGATTCGCAGCAATAAGCTCATCGTCCATACTGACTTTTGATAGGTTGTTCTCGATCTGCTGAAGATTGCGTATATCAGGCATGGTTCGTATCAATACAGCCAGATAAAAATAGTGGTAGTTAGCCTCCGGCAAATACTCGATCATCTTCTGGAAGGAATCATATTCAGCAAAATCTTCAAGTGCCTTTGACAAGAATAAAGTAAATGGCAAAAAGCCATCCAGGCCATAATCCCACGCAGTTTTTGCGAACGTAATATATTCTTCATCATCAAGGTAAAAATGCACTATAAAAGCTTTGATTACATCTAGATAGTGCGGACTTAATATATTGGGAGCTAACGATTCCTGTTGAGATAGTTCACGTAAAACAACAGCTATTCTTTGCCTTCGTTGTTCTCCAGATTTTAAGGATAATACTTTTTGAATGTTTTCCCAATAGCTTTTGTAAGTTTCAGGCAAATCAAGCAGGTCAATATAGTTTACAGCACAAGCCAAACTAATCAATTTCGTTAAATATTTTAGTGCCTCTTGATTCTGATCAATGAGTCCCAGCCATCTATCCTCTTCTTTTATGATAAGATAGCCAAATAGCCCTTCCTTATCTATAGGTTTAATATCGCCTTTTTTATCCAACCATATTTCTATGAATATCTCTAAAAATAAAGGGCGATGACAAGTTTCCGGGATATTTTTTAAATAGGATTCATAAATCCGTCTAGCCTTCTCCTGGTTGATTTGATCCTCAAGCAATCGACAAAAGCCCGAGATAATACTTAATGAGGCAGTTTCATCAAGGGGTTTGAGATTCAGGAATGCTTTTGATGATTTAGGCTTATCTCCAAACTGTACCTCTTCAGGTAACCGATAAGCATGCGCACGGAACTTCATCTTTTCATGTTCTGACATTTTATGAATCAGTTCATGATACCATCCCCTAAATTGGATGATATTATCCCGTTCCAGCAGGATAATGCGCAACTTAAACTTGCTCTTATCAAACACAGTCATCAGAGCCGTTATAATATTTGCAGTGAGAAGGGAT
>JBAQLX010000420.1:0-13157 GCA_049302315.1 Desulfosporosinus sp. | reverse complement strand
TATATAAAACGCCAGAGACTTTTATATTTTGAAACGCTCTGGCTTTTTTGTTTTTCTTATTAGGTTATTTTCGCGATATATTTAGGAGGGAATACAGGAAAGTTGTTGAAAGTATTAGAATGAAATTTAGAATAGGGAGGTTCTGGCATTGGAAAAGACTATCTTAACGGTGGCCACCACGGGGTCATTGCCCAAAAAAATGGATACTCCTTACATTCCTTTACAACCGGAAGAAATTGCGGATGAAGTCTATGCTTGCTATCAAGCCGGTGCTTCAGTGGCACATATTCATGTTCGAGATGATGAAGGTAATGCTTCCATGAGTTTTGAAAAATTTGAGCAAACCGTTAAACTCATTAGAGAACGTTGTGATATCGTCTTAAATTTAACAACTTCGGGTTTAGGTTTAAGTGATGAAATCCGGATGAAACCTTTTATCGAGTTAAAACCGGAGTTGGCTTCCTATGATTGTGGATCAATGAACTGGCAGAATAGGACAGTTTTTATTAATGAACCAAGCTTTCTTGAGAAACTGGGTACAACAATGAAAGCCAATAATGTGAAGCCGGAAATTGAAGTTTTCGATGCAGGCATGGTTTATAATGCTTTGTATTATTTGAAAAAGGGAATCCTTGAGAGCCCCCTGCATTTTCAATTTGTACTGGGTTCACCGGGTGGAATGACAGCTACCGTTGAAAATCTCGTATTTTTGAAGAGCCTGATTCCAGCGGACGCTACTTGGGGTGCTTTTGGAATCGGAAAGAACCATTTACCCATCCTTTATACGGCATTAGCTCTAGGTGGTTACGTCAGAGTTGGCATGGAAGACAACATTTACTATTGCAAAGGTCAGTTGGCTAAATCAAACGTGGAATTTGTTGAACGAGCAAAGGGAATTGTACATGAGTTAGGAAGAGAAGTTGCCACACCTGACGAAACGAGAAAAATCCTGGGCCTTAAAAATCATTAGATATGTTTATTGCCAGAATATTAAACCGTAATTGAAATTAAATGAAATGGATGGTTAGAATGAAAATTATTGACCTTAGCATCGCACTTGAAAACGATTTACCCAGCGATCCGCCGGCGCTGATCCCTAAAATCAAGTATCTTAATCACAAAGACACAGCTGCAGAAATGGCCTCATATTTCGGCAAGGCCACTCCGGAAGACCTGCCCGATGGCAATGGTTGGGCAACTGAGCGTGTCACAATTTCTACTCATTCGGGCACACATCTGGATGCGCCGTGGCATTTTTATCCTACCATGAACGGGGGTGAAAGGGCGTGGACCATTGACGAGGTGCCTCTGGATTGGTGCTTAGGTGATGCCGTTGTTGTTGACTTCCGGGATAAGGCCGATGGCTACAAGGTAATGGCAAAGGACTTTGAGGACTACTTTGAGAAAATCAACTACCGACTTAAGGACGGCGATATTATTCTGGTGATGACCGGTGCAGACAAACGATGGGGCGCTAGGGAGTACCTGGTTGCCGGATGCGGAATGAGTAGAGAAGCCACCCTTTGGCTCATCAATCATGGCGTTCATGTTGTGGGGACTGATGGCTGGAGCTGGGATGTACCTCTGCCCCTCATTGGCAAGGAATTTACTGAGACCGGCAATCCCGACGTTATTTGGGAAGGTCACCGGGTTGGAAGAGAAAAGGCTTACTGTCACATCGAAAAGCTCACCAACCTGGATAAACTACCTGTTACCGGAAGCAAGTTCATTGGTTTTCCCGTGAAAATTAAAAGCGCCAGCGGCGGATGGATTCGGGCTGTTGCGCTTGTGGATTGATGAATGAATCCTGACGGAGAAAATATCATAGCTCTGTGCTCAGGTTTAGGGTATACACGAAACAGATTTTATACCGTCAACGAAAGTTGACGGTATTTCTGTAAGTATTAAGGAATAATGTGTTTTCTCAAGGGCTTTTGCAGTTCTAATAAGTAAAGTATACTAGACATATAATCAAATAAATGATACTATGATATCAAATAAAAGGCACGCTTTGGGGTGATAGCTTGAGTAAAAATTTAAAGTTAAAGTCTGCACGAGCGGCGAAGAATATGTCACAAAAAGATATTGCCGAGGCTGTAGGTGTAACTAGACAAACGGTTAATGCAATTGAAAATGGAGATTACAATCCATCCATCAACCTATGCATTGCGATTTGTAAAGTGTTAGGGAAAACACTTAATGACATTTTCTGGGAGGACGATACTGATGATTAACAATGAGAGGCCTTTAGAAAAAATTACTTTTCCTGTAAGAATTCCTGGACGTAGATATTTCCAGCAATCCCTATGCCAACATGAGTAAAACGAGGATCAAGAATATTTGCTCTGTGGCCCGGGCTTTGCATGAATCCTGCCATTGCGTTCTCAACAGATTTGTTAAGGGCGATATTTTCCCCAGCCCAACTAACAGTAAGCCCTACTTGTTGCATCATGGCCCATGGGCTTCCGTAAGTGGGAGAGGTATGGCTGAAGTAATTGTTTATTATCATATCGTTGGCTTTGGCGCATCCAACTGCGGCTAGACGAAGATCTAATTTAACTGGTTTAACGCCCACAGCGATACGTTCTTGATTAATCATGTCTATCATCTTTTGCTCATTGGCCGTTATTACTGTCAAAGATGGAACGACCGGGAGCGTTGTAGTTGGAGTGGTTGGAGCAGTTGGTATGGTAGAAGAAGCAGTTGGTATGGTAGAAGAAGCAGTAGTAGTTACGGGTGAAGTAACCGTTACTGGGATGGAAGTGGGCTGTTTAACAATATTTTTTAAAGAAACTACATTTCCGCTGCTGGTAGACTGGCCGATTTTGATCGATTGAGATTGAGTGGATGTTGAAGTTTGAACAGATGTAGTGATTGGTGTCGTAACAGTGGTTTGGGTTGCCGGAGCAGAAGTTGTAAGAACGGGAGTGCCTTGTGTTGTGACGGGAACGTTATTCCTGAGAGTAACAACAGAACCTGATAAGGTCAGAGGTGCGCCTATTTTAATGGCGGCTTGCACCGGTAAGGCAACAGCGGTTATAAGGGCAATGGTCTGAACCCCGATTAAAAACCCGAATATTTTCTTCACAAATATTCCTCCTCAAGATAATTTATAAAAAATGCCTGAGACGACAGTAGTATAACATAACAAGTTGCCTCTTAATATCGGTAATTAATTACAGTCGGTGAGAAGTAATCTCAAATGGCCGTGCCAACGGGCTTCTCTTGGGCGAGTACCTAAAACTGGTGCAAATAGAAGACATAGCGAAAACCCGCTAAAATAGAAATAGCGGGTTTTCTACTTTGCAATTTTGCATGCTGCTTATAGTTGGTCGGAAATAGACTGATTTTCTGATGGCTGTTCGGTTTCGTTAGCAATTTTACTAATTTTTTCAACGTCTTCTACTTGTTCAGAAGTTTCAATACTTAAGTCGGTGACTTTGGCCTTAGCTAACATTATTAAACATTCCGAGATCTTTTGATTTATTATACCAGTACCAAATAAAAGAAAGGCAATACCACCATAAACAGCGATTGGCTCAAATATTCCTGGGAGCAGTTGGTTTGGTATAAAATGTTTAACGACTTCAGCATAAGGATAGCCTTGAGCTACATATTGAGCAACGTTATCTTTGAATAAGATAACATTATTAACCAATAAAACAATTGTAATAAGAGTTATTAAGGCAGCAACTATATATAGTACAATTGAAATGACAGGTTGTTTGGATCTTTCTTGTCTTATAATGTTCATAAGAGTTTATCCTTTCTCAAAAAACAGGTTAATTATGATTCCAGTGCGGGAAGTCTGCTTGCTATTGGAATAAGGTATCACTAGTTTATACCCAAAACTCCTTTCCTTATTAAATAACGTGGTTACTCCTTTCTGGCTGCGTGATATCTCTTTCTACAATGTTATTCTATAGCTGGAATCTGAAAGATACCAGAGGATTAGCTGAAAGTTCGTTGAGGATTAACTTAAAATTTGCCGAACTCTCCGCATAATGATTGCCGAATTCGACAGTTAAATATTGCTGTGCAAAGAAAGTAAATTGGAAAGTGCTGCGGTCAAAACAGAAAAGCGGGTAGAGTGACTGGTTCCAGTGCAACTTGATGACATTGAGACTACTTGGTATATTACTTACCAATTTTTGCGAGAACGCCAGAACTCGGGCTGGAGCACAGCCAATAAAGTAAAAAGCTCCAAGCGGCCAAGAAGCATACAAAAGATCAAGACCACTTCCCCAAAAACATTGACCGAGGAATAAGTGGTTGTCGCTCCAACTACCCCGAATCCTGGTCCAATACTGCTAAGGGTAGCAATTACGGCACTCATCGCGTCAAACGGCTCTAAGCCTGTGGCAGAAAGTAGTATTGTTGCCAAAGCAAATATAGCCATAAAAAGAAAGAAAAAGACAGCCACACTATTAAGTAGGAGCGAGTCGACATGTTTACCGCCGTAATTAATACTCATCACGGCGTGGGGGTGAACAGCCCGTCTTAATTCAGCCCAAGTCAGTTTAGTCAGCAGGATTATTCGGGCTATTTTAATGCCACCGGCAGTTGATCCAGCACTCCCACCAATAAACATTAATATGAACAGAACAATTTTCGCCAGTGAAGGCCACTTGTCGGAATCAGCTGAAGCAAACCCAGTAGTCGTCATAATAGAGGTCACCTGAAAAAGAGCTTGCCGCAACGAGGAAACCAAATCACCCTCGACAAGCCATAAACTCAGCGAGACGACCAGGGTGGCGCCAGCAATAATCGACAAGTAAACTCGAAATTCTGTATTCTGCCAGATATGTTTCAAGCCTCTGCTCCAAGCTATGAAATACAGTCCAAAGTTTCCTCCGGCGATAATCATAAAAACTATAATTATAAATTCGATTAGGGGATTGTTGTAATACATAATACTGGCATTTTTAGTAGAAAATCCGCCTGTCGCCATTGTGGCGAAGGAATGGTTAACGGAGTCAAACAATGACATTCCTGCAAGCACCAACAAGACCATTTGTAATAAGGTAAATCCGACATAAATCTGCCAGAGACTTGCGGCGTTATCCCTAATCCGTGGTAATACTCTTTCCGCCATTGGACCTGGGACTTCGGCGTTAAAGAGATGTACTGCCCCTGCTCCGATTTTTGGCAAGAAAACGATAAATAAAACAATAATACCCATGCCTCCGAGCCAATGGGTTAAACTGCGCCAGAGTAATAAACTCCTAGAGAGGACCTCGACATTGTCTATGATACTTGCGCCCGTGGTGGTCAGGCCGGAAACAGTTTCAAATACCCCATCTAGGTAATGGGGGACGGCATTTGAGAGGTAATAAGGAAGCGCGCCAGAGAGCGAAGCTAAAATCCAAGCTGCTGATACAATTGCAAAACCTTCTCGAATACCCATGCGGCCATCTTTAAGTCCGTGCTTGGTAAGAACAAAACCGACAGCACCCGTAAGTGCAATCGTGAAAAGAAAAGGCCCTGTGCTGGCCTCTTTACATATTAGTGCGCAAGAGAGAGGAATACCCATTATTGCCGCGTAAATCAACAACAATTTGCCCAATACACTTTCTATTAATCGAAAGTTCATTTTCAGATCCTACTCTCAAAGTATTTTCCGACTTTCTTGACCATGTCTGGAAGCGTAAAGACAACGACCTTGTCGCCCCCATTAAGGATGGTATTACCATTAGGACCAGCGACCTCTTCCCCATGAATTAAGGCTCCAACTAAAGAGTTGCGAGGGAATTTGCTATTCTTGAGTTGTTTACCGGCTATTTGGCAGTTTGCGGAAACTAAAATTTCCATAGCCTCCGCTTTAGCGCCTTCCAACAGAGTGACGGCTACAATGTTACCGCTGCGTACCTGGCGCAAAATGACACCTGCGGTTAGAAGTCTTGGAGATAAGACGACATCCACCCCGACTTTGCCCATTAGGGACATATATTCCGAGCGTCCCACCCGGACAATCGTTTTCTGAGCGCCAAAATTCTTGGCTAAAAGCGCCAAGAGTAAATTAAGTTTATCGTCATCAGTCAAACAGACAACGGCATCAGCCTCGCCAACTCCTTCTTCAACTAGAAGATCAATATCCGTACCGTCACCGCATAGGACCAGCCCTTTACCCAAACTGTCCGCTATTTCCCGACAACGTTCCCGGTCCTTGTCAATAACCTTAACAGACAAACCTGCCTTGACCATAATCTTAGCTAGATGACGACCTATTCTGCCAGCTCCGATGATCATTATCCGTTCTATTTTCGATTTCTTATCGGCGAACTGTTTGCCAAAACTTTCTATAGCAACAGTCTCTCCAACGAAGAATATGTTATCCTGAGGCAAGAGAATATCTTCCCCGTGGGGTATGATCATCATGTTTTGGCGCAAAATACCGGCGACTAAAATCTGAGGCGGGAGGGTTAGCTTTTGTAAGGGAATGTTTATCAGCTTTGATTTCGGGCGAATCTTTACCTCCAATAAACGAACCTTCCCATCGGCAAAGTCCTCTACAGCTAAAGATGCCGGTGTTAAAAGGATTCGACTGATCTCGAGGGCGGTTGTCATTTCTGGATTAATCGCCAGATCAATACCCAAGGACTCACTGAAATTGAATTGATCCACTGCAGCATATTCCTGGTTTCGCACTCTCGCAATAGTCTGAGGTATTCCAATTCTCTTGGCAGCCATGCAAGAAATCATATTCACTTCATCACTATCAGTGACAGCGACTAGCAGATCAGCATCTTTGGCCACGGAGTTGGATAGGAATTGTGGGTTTGCGCCATTTCCAACTACGGTCATGACATCTAAACTGTTTTGCACGTTTATTATCCGGTCTTCGTCTTGTTCGATTACGATCACCTCGTGCTCCTCTTGGGCTAAACGGTCAGCGAGGCTAAAACCTAATTTACCTGCCCCTACAATAACGATGCGCATAAAAATGACCCCCATTAAAATATCGTATATTGTTCATAATCATTCTGTGCTTAATATCACATAAACAGGCCGAGAGAGGCAATCACCGTCATTTTGATTGCCTCGACGACTGTTACTATATGCCTTCCGTCTCGATTCGTCAATAAATTTTCATGAGCATTTTAATGATTTTGTTTGCTTCATCAAACCAGAGGCCTGAAGGGTACTCCATTAGAATTCGGATATTCAAATGGAATCGTGGAGTGGGTTCACAAGATTGCCTATAGTGAAGGACCAGGAGCCAAAATGACTAGATAAAGTTCATAATATCGAGGGATTCTGAGCGGGTTTGGTTCAGATATGAAATAGATAAGCATATTAATTTCAATCGGTTCTAATTTACCAAATGCCATCTTTTTTTAAGATGTTCGGACAATAAGATTTAGGCCCAGTTGTTAAAATTTCGAGCTCTTTGTTCACCACCTTGAGCTTGTTGAGCTAGTTGCTCAAATAGTTGAGCTTTTTGTAACTGAGCTTGCTCCACCTGAGGACCTTTATCTTTTAATTGTGCTAATTCACTAGCTGCCTCCATTTTGGCCATTGCGGCACCGAGCAATTTTAGTTCTTTAATTCCCTCTTTGCGTTTGCTCATTAAGTAAAACCTCCTAATCGTCTAACAACCATTTACCCTTGTTCGACTACTTCAATTACTATGCTTTTGACCACGAGTTTTCTTGTATTTGAATTACCTTAAATAGTGTTTCCTCAATTGTAGAAAGAATGCCTTGGATAAGTGTGGTTAAACTTATACTTTCACAAAACTGATAAACTCATCCGTCAATATTGTGACAAACGAAAACAAGACCGCCTGTTTGAATTCAGGCGGCCTTGCCAAATCGAAATTATTATTTTACATAGTTTACAACATCCATGTTTCTGCTGACCGGTGTTTGAGAAGGATTTGCATCATATCCAACTATAAGGCACGCAACGCTGCGGTATCCTTTAGGAATACCTACTGCCTGCTTTACAGTTTTGCCATTTTCGCTTTCTATAAATCTTGTCGGAGAGACAATATAGCGTGAGCCAAGTCCCAAAGCAGTAGCGGCTAAGGTCATATTTTCCACAGCTATGGCACAGTTTTGCTCAGCAAATGGAGCATTCTCTATAGGAGCAGAAGTAATTATGAGTGTTGGGGCCCCATACAAAGGGTTATAATCGGATGGGGCATCCGTTAGAACTCGGAGGCCATCGTTGATTTGCTGGAGCAATTCTTTATTTTGAATAACTGTGAAATGTCTGTCCTGAATATTTCTAGCAGTTGGTCCAGCAATACCAGCTGATATTATGGTGTTTATGTCACTTTCATCAACTTGTTGACTTGTATAGCTTTTTACTCCCTTTCTTTTCATGATAGTCTCAATAGTTTGGTTCATACAAATCCACCTCTATCTGATATTAGTTTGTATCATTACAAGTATATATTTAAAATATTGTAAAGGCAATGGCATTGATGCAGGCGGAATGCAGGATGGCGAGTTGCAAGGTGGCCAATTATGAAATAATATACAATTGATCGGCGGGGTTTAAGAATAGTTCAGTCCCCCAGTATATTGAAGAATAACTGACGAGGAGGCTCTTACTGGTGAACGTTGTTTTGGATTGTATTCCTTGCTATATTAGGCAAATGATCAATACTTTAGCACAAACTGAAATCCCTGATGAAAAAGCGAGACAAATCATCTATCAGACGCTGCCCATCTTTCCTCGGTTAGACCCGCAAGGAACCCCTGCGGAGAACTCGACCATTATTCTTAGAAAGGTCAATGAGCTGTTGGGAATCGAGGATCCATTTTATACTGCTAAGAAGGAGTCCAATGAATTGGCTCTTAAACTCCTGCCCCAGTTGAAAGAGAGGATTCGCCTTAGCCCAGATCCGCTCTTTACGTCTCTGCAAATCGCAGTTGCCGGGAATATTATCGATATGGGCATCCTGAAAGACTTTGATGTTGAGAGGAGTATTCGGGAGGCTATGGTGAAGAATTTTGCTCGGGATGATTACGCGTCTTTCCTGCAAAGACTAAAAGAAGCCCGGGAGATATTAATCCTCGGAGATAACAGTGGGGAAATTGCTTTCGATAGGCTATTAGCTGAGCAACTGTCCGAATTGGGGATCGAGGTGACATATGTAGTTAAGGACCGCCCGATTTTGAATGATGCCACGATGGAAGATGCGGCTTATGTAGGTATGTTAGAGCAAATCCGCGTAATTTCTAATGGCAGCGGGTTTTTAGGAACAATTCTCAAAGACTGTTCGGAAGAATTTAAACAGGCCTATCAAAAGGCTGACATAGTGATCAGTAAAGGGCAGGCTAATTATGAATCGTTAGAAGCGCTCGGCAAAGAGGATAAAAGGTTGTATTTCCTGTTACGAGCCAAGTGTGAGATTGTAGCGAAGAATTTAGGGGTTCAACTTGGGGAAATGGTATTTTGTTGTAGTTAAGAAGATGGGGAAGAGCATAACACGATTTTATAGTTGAACCATCTTGGCGTCTTTTGCTTTCCTCACATATCGTTCAGCTATTTTGCGGAAAGACGCTACTTCCAGTTCGGTAAGTTCTCTGACCACCCTTGCAGGGACACCCATGAGCATAACTCGGGGTGGGTAGGTTTTATTTTCTGGGACAAGGGTCCCGGCAGCGATAGAGGTTTCCTCACTAATTATTGCGCCATTGAGAACAATCGCGCCCATCCCAACAAGGGATCCTTGACCTATAGTACATCCATGGAGAATTGCCGCATGACCAATCGTTACGTAGTCTTTAATGATCACAGGATAATGTTTGCTAACATGGATCATTACCAAATCTTGAATGTTAGTACTTCGTCCAATACTGATTTTTGCCCTATCGCCTCGAATGACGGAGTTATACCAGACACTGGAGTTTTCGCCGATCGTCACATCTCCGGTTATTTTACATCCATCTGCCAGATATACACTTCCGGCTATTTCCGGTTTTTGAGAATTATGATTATTCATAGTTTTTCTCCTCCACTAGGTCACCGAAAGTTGCCTTTGATTTTGACATTCATTATACTATCCGTTAGACGAAAGCCCAAATATCAGTTTTGCTTTGTGGTAAAATAAGGTATAATGTGTCTGATGAGGTGATTATATATGCTTGCAATTGAAGATATGTCCATAGAGGACATGATAAGACAGCTCAATCCCAAGATTATTGGTATGAGAAATTACTACAATCGCAGGTTTGCTCAAAGGAAATTAGCTCAGATAGACCATCATATTATTAAGAAATTTACAAAATGGTATAACCTAAAAAGGCAACGGCAATATAGACTGGGTAAAATGAAGGAATTTCGTGAGCTGGTCTACAGTGTAGGGCTTGCCCGTATGCGTGTTTTAGCTGAATGCTGAAGGAAGAAGAATGTCGGAAAGCCGTATGCGGGAAAACTGCACGTACGGTTTGATGAGGGGACGGTGGTAATCCCACTGCTCTACTCTGTAGCTGAAGTAGGCTGGTATCAGCGGTTTCAGGGGTCTCGACCCCTTTTTATTTTTGTCTTTTTTACGCTTTTGGGCGTACTAGGGAACATATTAGGAAATAATTCCGGCCCCCGGGGGTCGTAAAAATACGCGAATACAGGGGGTACGGGGTAGGGGTATAAGGGTAATTTTACGAAATTGTGTAGGAGATTTGGGGAAAACGGTCCCCTTTAAAATATGGAAAATGAGATGGTTATTCCTGGAGGGTAGTAATATTTATAGGAATACAAAGCAGGTCAGGTCGTCATAGACGGTGTGGTTTCTTAGTTTATTCTTAGATTAATTTCACTATATTAGGAGGAGATACAGGTAAGATGCGGAAAGTACTATTGGTAGCTTAGATAACCGTCACGCGAGGTAAAGTATGAAAGAAATGAGTCTTAATAAATTTATTGATGACAACATGTCATTATCAACCCATGAGTGCAAGAAATGCAAAAGTCCGGTTGAACTATCTTTTGAACCATATGCTATATGCATAGAGGGTAAGGTAATAAAAACTAACAGATTACCTCAGTTGAAGTGTATTAAATGTAATCATAAGGTTTTAACGGAGAAGGCAAAAAAGATAATTGTTTTTTGTTTCGATGAATTGGTTAAAACTGTTATAAAACATTTGGCTACAAGTAATTTTGTAAATATATTGATAAGGAATGCAGGTTTGTTATATAGTGTTTAGCAGCTCGAGGGTGAGAAAGGTTAAACCAAAAATGAGAGATAAGCTATCCATAAACAAAAACTATTTGATGTTGATTGCCGGTCTCGTGTGGGTTTTGGCGGGAAGCATGGTGATGAGCATAGGCCTGCCACTTTTTATAAAACTGACACCCAAAAATAACTGGTTGCCGTTTTTGGCAATCATTATCTTCCTTGTATTTTATTTTTTTATCTTTTCAAAGCTTGTAAAGAAACATATCGCTCGAATCAGGAATAATCCTGTCGAGAAAATGCCTTTTTGGTATTTTTTTGATTTGTCGTCTTATATTATAATGCTGGTGATGATGAGTGGAGGGATTATCTTGAGGGTAGAACACCTGATACCGGAATTGTTAATTGCCTTCTTTTACAGCGGTCTTGGCTTTGCACTTTTTTCCTGTGGTATCCGTTTCCTAAATGCCTTTTTGCGGAAAAAGGTTCTCCAGTAGAGGAAATAATAGAAAGTATTTGTTTCTGGATGGAAATAGAACGCTCACTTGATAAATCTTCTCGTTGTAGCTTAGGGGTGGGTTTGCGTACGGTTCTGTAGGCGGCTGGTGGTGAAATTCCTCCTGTGGCATTAGCGATTTTTCTCTTCTAGGGAACACGTCCAAGGCGGCGATTTTGTATGTGACAGAACAGATTAGATGTTAGACCCCTGCGACAGAGCAGATTGGATGTTTTTTCGGCGAGTGGTCGAGTTGGATGTTGACAAGAAATTGTATGAATAAAAAAGATTTGATAACAATAGACAAAGAGGAAGTGACAAATTTGACAACTATATTGAAGGGCGACGGATGCTTGGACTCCAGACCTTTCTACCACGGCACATAAGCCGACTTGAAGCTGGGGGACTTGTTGGAACCCAGCCATAGCTCTAACTATGGCGAGTAAAAGAAGGCCAACTACGTCTATCTGACAGCGACACTAGATGCGGCTATGTGGGGAGCTGAACTTGCGGTGGGCGACGAACCTAGTCGGATCTATCGGGTGGAGCCCACCGGCACCATCGAGGATGACCCCAATCTGACGGATAAAAAGTTCCCAGGGAACCCAACTAGGTCCTACCGTACCCGACAGCCAATGAGAGTAGTGGGCGAAGTCTTGGACTGGGAAAGAGCTTGTAGATCTCGGAGGGAAACGATTTGAATCACAAAATAGAATTAAGCAAAGAAAAAAGACAGGATATGATTTTAGCCATTCAAACTTATTTCCTAAAAGAAAGAAAAGAGGAGCTTGGTAATTTAGCATCGAGTTTCTTACTGGACTTTATTACTGATAAATTAGGAATCGAGTTTTACAATCAAGGTGTTTACGATTCCTGCAAATTCATGAAGGATAAAACTGAAGATTTATTAGAACTTGTCAAATATTAACCACCACTCGTTAGAGAACTGTGCTCAATGATCATGCGGACCTCAAGTCCATGGTGTAACCACCGCCGGCGCGGCTGTCTTGCGTAACAGGTGCGTTGGGATATAACTAAGATTCTAGTAATGCAACCATGGACGATGGCGCATTCTCCCTCGTAATTACTAGCAGTGGTGTGCGTATTGGTCACCATGTGCGTTAGGATATTCGATTGAGTTGGGAAATAAGTACTGTTACCGTTACCATTTATATTCCTTTCCAACAGACCAACAATCGGAAAATGCTTCACCTAACTTCCAATATTTCCGTTGGAACATATCAAAAAGCATGGGTTTTACTTTGGAAAAATCAATTTGATTCTTCATCAATACTTCTTCATTGCAATAAGTATTAACTGGTACAACAAAGAAAACATCATTGTTTGGCATGTCAACAATGGTTATAACTTTACATTCCATACAAATTGGAGCATCTTTGATCATAGGTGCTCCTGCGAGCTCGCCAGAAAAACTCTCAAACACATCTGACTTGTCATGTTGGGCACCTGAAACAAGGCCCACATAATCAGCTTTTACAACCATGTCCTCGGAAGGGATATTAATACTTA
>JBAQLX010000419.1:0-4135 GCA_049302315.1 Desulfosporosinus sp. | reverse complement strand
GATGGAACAAACCTTTCGTCCTCGATGAAGTAATCAGGGGCTATAGGGATGAAATGCAGGATTTCATGGAATGCATAGCCTTCGATAAAGAACCCAAATCTGGACTCAAACTTGCATATGACACAATTAAGGTCATTTACGCAGCATATATGTCTGCTGAGTTGGGAAGAAGAGTAGACTTGTAACTTGTTGTATAGTGAGGTAACCACGGAGGCTAACGCGCTATAATTAGTATGTGGTGGAATAACTTGATAACAGAAGTGGGTATAAACAGAATATGCGCTTGATAATACGACTACAAGTGATAATACAAGCAGAATTATTTAAGGATGATGGGTGTTGAGATGAAAAATCAGATACAAGTAACGCGCTCCTCAATGCCCAGCTTTGAGGAGTATATAGAAGAAATAAAAGACCTATGGGACAGTCGTTGGCTGACCAATATGGGTGCAAAACATAAAAAGCTGGAGACAGAGCTTGTTCAATATCTGCAGGTGCCGAATGTAACGCTTTTTACGAATGGTCATCTGGCACTGGAGTGTGCAATTGAGGCTTTTGGATTAACAAGTGAGGTTATTACTACACCTTTTACCTTCGCATCCACAACCCATGCTATTGTGAGAACTGGATTGACTCCTGTATTTTGCGATATTGATCCGGATACCTATACCATGGATACTAACGAGTTGGAAAGCCTCATCACTGAAAAGACAACTGCTATTCTTCCAGTTCATGTTTATGGCAATGTGTGTAAGGTCGATGTTATTGAAGCTATTGCAAAAAAGCATAAATTAACAGTCATTTATGATGCAGCTCATGCTTTTGGTGTTGCAGTAAATGGTAGAGGAGTTGCGACATACGGTGATGCTTCGATGTTCAGCTTTCACGCCACAAAAGTTTTTAACACTATAGAGGGCGGCGCTGTAACATATAGAGATACGCTCTTAACCAAATTACTAAACGACTTAAAGAACTTTGGTATTACTGGACCGGAATCAGTCGAATACGTTGCTGGCAATGCAAAGATGAATGAATTTCAAGCAGCCATGGGTATTTGCAACTTGCGTCATGTTGATACAGAAATAGAGAAAAGAAAAGCTGTAGTGGGACGATACAAAGACAGACTAAGTGAAGTTAAAGGAATAAAATTGGCCCAACCGCAGGATGGTGTGAAGAGCAACTATGCATATTTCCCGGTTGTATTTGATGGTTTTAAGATGAGTCGAGATGAAGTGGCTGATGCATTGGCAAGAGAAAATACCTATGCTAGAAAGTACTTTTATCCATTAACAAATAGCTTTAAATGCTACAGAGAAAGGTTTAACTGCGACGAGACTCCAGTTGCAAAATATATGGCAGAAAGGGTATTGACCCTTCCGCTTTATGCAGATTTGGCTTTAAAGGATGTCGATAGAATCTGCGATATTATTTTGAGGTAGAACCAAAGCAAGCTGAAATGTAGCAGAAAAATTTGTAATAAGAATTGGTTATAGAGAGAATGGGGAGGAAATGATGAAAGGCATAATTTTAGCTGGAGGTAGAGGCACCCGTTTATATCCCATGACGCAGGCGGTATCAAAACAGCTTCTACCGATTTACGATAAACCGCTGATATATTATCCGCTTTCGGTATTGATATTGGCAGGTATTCGTGAAATTCTTATCATTTCAACACCGGAAGACACACCGGTATACAAGAAGCTTTTAGACGATGGGTCAAGACTGGGCTTGGAATTTTCCTATATAGTGCAAGAAACTCCTAGAGGTCTTGCCGATGCTCTTATAGTTGGGGAGGAGTTTATAGGTGAAGATAGGGTATGCCTGATATTGGGCGACAACATATTTTACGGGCAAGATCTTACACGAGTTCTTAATAAAGCAAAAACGTTGGAAAACGGAGCTATCATTTTTGGATATCCGGTTAAAGATGCTCGTGCTTTTGGTGTGGTCGAATTTGATAACGACAACAAGGTTCTTTCGATTGAGGAAAAGCCGCAGCATCCCAAGTCACAGTATGCTGTTCCCGGTTTGTACTTCTATGATAATCAAGTAGCGGAAATCGCTAAAAACGTCAAACCATCAGCCCGCGGTGAAATTGAAATAACTGCGGTCAACAATGCCTATCTGGAAAAGAAAGAGCTGAATGTTATACTTTTGGGCAGAGGTATGGCCTGGCTTGATACCGGAACCCCAGAGGGGATGTTGAAAGCAGCAGAATATGTAGAAGCGATTCAATCAAGACAAGGATTCTATGTTTCTTGCATAGAGGAAATTGCATGGCGCAGAGGATTTATCAATAACGAGCAGTTAAGAGCAATTGGGGAAAGCCTTAAGATGGCTGACTATGGACAATATATACTGTCATTAGTAGAGGAGCAGGTATGAAGAATATATTAGTAACAGGTGGAGCTGGCTTTATAGGTAGCAATTTTGTGAAGCTGATGCTGGACAGGCATCCAGACTATATGATCATCAATGTAGATGCGCTGACTTATGCTGGTAATCTGGAAAACTTGATAGATGTAGCTGACAATCCAAACTATATCTTTGTGAAGGCAGATATTAGGGATAGAGTAAAGATAGATGAGATTTTCTCTGAACATAACATTGATACTGTGGTAAACTTTGCAGCAGAATCTCATGTAGACAGAAGTATTATTGAGCCGGAGGTATTTCTGACAACCAATATCCTTGGGACTCAGGTATTACTGGATACCGCTAAGAAATATTGGAAAGAAAAGCCTGGCGATAAACATTGCAAGGAGTATAAGTCGGGAGTGACATACCTACAGGTATCTACAGATGAAGTATATGGAGCATTAGGTAAAACAGGAATGTTTGTTGAAACAATGCCTCTTTTACCCAATAGCCCATATTCTGCATCTAAAGCGAGTGCAGATATGATAGTGCGGGCATACCACGAGACTTTCGGAATGCCGGTCAACATAACACGCTGCAGTAACAACTATGGTCCATACCAATTTCCGGAAAAATTGATACCGCTCATGATAAATAACTGCTTAAATGGGAATGACCTTCCTGTTTATGGTGATGGGATGCAGGTGAGAGATTGGTTACATGTTGCTGATCATTGTTCTGCAATAGACACGGTTTTACATAAAGGCGTAACTGGTGAGGTTTACAATATTGGAGGAAATAATGAGAAAGCTAACATTGAGATAGTAAAGCTCATTATTGAAAAACTGGGTAAGTCAGAGGATTTAATCAAGTACGTCAAGGACAGACCGGGACACGACAGAAGATATGCGATTGACAATACCAAGATAACAACTCAGCTTGGATGGACTCCAACTTATATATTCGAGCAGGGAATAGAGGAAACTATTATGTGGTATTTAACTAATACTAAGTGGATTGAGAATATTGTATCAGGTGATTATGTGAAATATTACGAGAGGATGTATATGTATCAGTAAAGAGAATGAACTCTGCTACGTTGTTGTTTTATAATATGTCGCTCCAGATTAAACAGTTGAGCCGTTAAGATTGGACACTTGGATCGCTGGAAATGAAAATTTACATCGCCGAGATTGGACACACCAAGAAGAAAAGAATCTGTAGTAAATTGGATTTACGTCTTGTTATGCAAGGCGATTAAATTCAAGGAGGGTCATAAGAGATGATCAACTACAGAAAGATTCTGAGGCTGAAGAGCCTCGGACTCAGATAGAGTACAATTAAGTTCGCAAAAGTAAAAAGGAAAAGCCATCAGTAACTCCGAAAAGGTAAGTAACCAGCGAACCAAAAAGGAGTTGTGGAGTAGTATAATTTTTGTAGAGTCAGAAAACTCGTTATTCTGGGAATAATAACCAATGAGGAAGAAGGTAATCCAGATGCGAGTCTATAACAAAGAATTCAAAGAAGAAGCCATCAAATTGTCTTACGAAATAGGGCCTACAGCAACTGCAGAGCGATTGGGAATCCCACTAACTATACTATTCACATGGAGACACAGAGCAAAACTGTATGGCTCAATAGCATTTGTAGGTAGCGGAAATAAACGTATTGATCCTAATACTGTAGAGATTAAAGCAATGGAGAAAAGGATCAAAGACCTTGAAGCAGCCAATGATATTTTAAAAAGTGCCTTGGGTTTTTTCGCAGAGAGCCGAAA
>JBAQLX010000418.1:0-21428 GCA_049302315.1 Desulfosporosinus sp. | reverse complement strand
TTTTCAGCGCTGATTTTATCTCAAGTATTCCTTCTGGAAAAGGTGTCTCATCAATTGAAGGAATAACGTTTATAGGTGTCATAACAACGAATCCTTTCGGTTTGGAGACAGAGGTATCCCTCTCATGGGTACTGTTTAACCTCCGAATCCTCATGACCAGTTCAACACAAAAGATTCGCCGTGTTTAGCGCTTTTTTAATCACGCTGTAGTGTTATATTCATGTTGATAATTATTTTACTATTTTTTCCTTCAATGGTATTTACACCCTGTCAAGTGATGACTACTAAGGGTTATAACCCTCGCAAAATGTCTTGTTTTCACCCTTGTGTAATTGCCGAACGGAGTCTTTAGCACAATAAATAATTAGACCCCTCCTGAACATGGCTAATCGTCCATTGTTAAGTATTACTGGGACAGCTTAAGTCGGGGCTATATCCGGCAAGTACATTCCATTATTCGCTATTCCTATATTTAATTCTTGATAAGTTACTAAATTCCTCCATTTTATTTATAAATATTTCCAAACAAAAAAGACGCTCATTCAGCGTCAGATCGTCTAATAAATTAACATGTGTTCCCCCACCCACAATATTTTGGAATATCCAGGAACTATACAAGTACATTGAATTCCGATTATACCGCCTAAAGGCGGTAGATTTAGACCCCGCGAATAGAAATTAAGAAGAAAATGCAATTCCTCAACCGTCAAAATTAGTACTTTTAGCGGTTAATTATATGCCTTTTTTTACTGGTAGGTGTACAGTAGATGTATTTTATACTATTTCCAAACCCTGAAACCCTTTCTATATTTGGTGCGCCACCACGGATTTGAACCGGGGACCTGCCGATTAAGAGTCGGATGCTCTACCAGCTGAGCTAGTGGCGCAATTACAACAATTGATAGTATACCCATAAAACATTAAATAGTCAAGCTATAAATATTTGTTACACCCAAGCCCAGGTTCTATCGGTTCTCCGGGTCAGCAGCCAAGTTTAGAATTGCTTGGGCGTACACTTTGGTCGTTATGAGGAGGTTATCGATCGATATGTATTCATCGGCACAATGAATCATTTCGGGTTCACCTGGAAAAACAGGTCCAAAGGCGACCCCTTGGGGGAGCGCTTTAGCATAAGTCCCTCCACCAATGGCAAAGGCAAAAGGTTCGAGCCCGGTAACATCGGCATAGGCTTTGAGCAAAGATTGGACTAAGGCACTGTCTTTGGGGACATGATGCGCTTCCTGATGGGTTAATACTTTAAGGCGAAGTTTTTCACTCTGGGCTATTTTTTCGATTGGGAGAAAAACATCATCCAGCTTAAACGTAACCGGGTAGCGGATATCGATGACGAAACGAACTTTGTCGGAAGTCAATTCCAATATACCTAGATTGAGAGATAGTTTACCGGAAGGTTCATCACTTAAGGCGATTCCAAAACCTTCTCCAATAAATCCAGCGCCAGGGTACGTCAAAATAAAATCAAGAATGTGTTGTTCTTCGCGGGTAAGAGGTAACGTCCGAAGGAATTGTAAAGTGTATAGAATCGCATTTTTGCCGTTTTGTGGGAGACTTCCATGGGCCCCGACTCCCCTGAAGATAAGCTTAATTTTCTGTTCATTAGCTTGGTTATTAAGCTTACAGCTAACACCCTTTGGAAAAGGGAAGTCTTTCAATTGCTTTGCAATGACATCGTCAGCGATCCCCTTGACGGTAACTTCGCAAAGATCAGGAACGATGTTCGCACGTTCTCCACCCTGAACACGGACCAGATGGGGAAAAGATGTCGCATGGGATTTACTCAATTCGAGATGAAGAATCCCTTTTTCCGCATGGATCACTGGAAACTCAGCGTCTGGAGCAAATCCGATCTGGGGTACTTCTTCTTTTGCAAGATAATAATCCATATCCGCCCAATCAGACTCCTCATCGGTACCTAGGATCAGGCGAACTCTCCTGTTTAAGGGAATATTTGCATCTTTTATCGCTTTCATGGCGAAGAGAACCATTAGTGACGGTCCTTTGTCATCCAATGCACCCCGACCAAGTATTTTGCCGTCTTTAATCGTCGCACTATAGGGAGGGACTGACCAGCCATCCCCTTCCGGGACGACATCAATATGGCCCAGGATCCCTAAAAGCTCCCCCCTGCCCATTTCAATATGACCGGCGTACCCTTCAACATTTTTAATGGTAAAGCCAAATTTTTCACCTAATGCCAACGTCCACTCTAAAGCCTCTTGAATTCCTGGACCAAAGGGGGCCCCAGGTGCGGCATGTTCAACATCCTTGACACTCTTAATCTGGATACACGCTTGGATGGCAGCAAGTAAGTCTTCTTTCATCAAGTCAATCTGTTGATCAAGACGCATCTTTCTTCCTCCGATTATTTTCATCGCAATTAACTCTGGCATACCCGGATTAAGTAATGTATTCCTATGGATTCACGGCGTTCAAAGAAGAAAAATTCACTTCGATGGTTGTACCTTTGACCACGACTTTTCCTGCTTCGGGTGATTGTAGATTGACTAAGCCGCTCCCGGTAAAATTAAAGTGCAGTTCTGACTTTGCCAAAGTATCCCCAACCTGGCGCATGGTCATTCCGGTTAGATCAGGAATTATTACTTCCCCGCCTACAGGTGAACGTTCAGGGGTTACCGGTTTAGGTGAGGGTCTGACGGCCGAATTGTTGGGTGAAATTGTTACGGTGCTTTCAGTATCTTTGGCTACAGGAAGACCATAATATTGCAGGGCTCCCTCAATAATAGCTTTAGCTCTAGGTCCACATAAGACTCCTCCTTGATGGCTTTCACCTTCTTTAGGCGTATCTATAATTACTAACACTGCAATTTTAGGGTCCTCTGCGGGGGCGTAAGCGGCGAATGAGGCAATGAAGTCTGTGCCCGAATATTGCCCGGTCCCCGGTTCGACTTTCTGAGCAGTTCCCGTTTTACCTGCAACATTAATGCCAGGGATTTTGGCGAGGTGTCCAGTTCCATCGGCTACGACCTGTTCAAGAATTTTTGTCATTTGCAGAGCAGTCGTTTTAGTGATTACCTGGCGTACGGGGGTCGGTTTTTGTTGTTGAACGATTTGACCATCAGGCGTCGTAATTTTGTCAACTATATATGGGCGATAAAGTGTTCCCCCATTGGCCACTACGGAAATGGCGGATAATAACTGGAGCGGGGTAACTGAATTGGATTGGCCAAAAGACATAGTTGCGAGATCAATATCTCGGACTTTATCTAGTGGAAGGAGTAATCCACTTTCTTCACCGGCAATATCAATACCTGTTTTTGAGCCAAATCCGAAAGCTTTTAAGTAAGTATAAAAGGACTCTTTACCCAATTTCATACCAACCTGCGCCAATACAACATTGGAAGACAACTGCATCCCTTGCATAAACGTAGGGTTACCGTGCGGCTTTTGGTCCGAGTCCCAGTTTGTAATCATACGAGGTGGTATTCGTAGGTAGCCGGGATCAGGAAACGTATCATTCGGGCAGATAACCCCCTCTTCCAAAGCGGATGATCCGGTAACTATCTTGAAGGTTGAGCCTGGTTCATAGGACATACCGATAGCCAGGTTGCGGCGAGTTTCAGGTGTGGCTTTTGAGTAATCCGTGGGATCAAATGTGGGACGGGATCCCATGCCCAAAATACGTCCCGTCTTCGGATCCATGGCTAGAATCGTTACGCTATTGGCTTTGGTGGCTTGCTGTAAATTATCAAGTTGCTGTTCGACAAAATATTGAATCGTTGAATCTAAGGTTAAAGTAATGGAGTTTCCAGGGCTTGAAGGATCACCTTGATGGAGGGCATCCAGAATGGAACGTGCTCGGGTATCTTGTTCCTGAGACTGAAAACCAGGTTTACCGAACAATGCTTTATCATAATAGGCTTCAACGCCTTCCACTCCATGCCCATCTTGAGTTACGATCCCGAGTACAGAGGCAGCAAAATTTCCCATAGGATAGACACGTTTTTCCTCTTCATTTAGACCGACCCCAGGAATTTTGAGAGCTATGATTTCATCTGCTTTATTTATGTCCACTTGATGAGCTAAGCTAACCCAAGATAAATTTTTATTGAGTTTATCGAGTATGTCCTGTGGTTTTATGGTTAAGATGCCTCCAAGCTCTGTGGCAACATCTTCTTTTGTTCTTTTGAATTGCTTTTTCGAGATTAACCCACTCAACATGTTGGGATTTGCATATATTTCTTTAACCGGGATGCTCTGTGCCAAGACATTACCTTGAGCATCAAAGATGGCGCCTCTTTCCGGTTTAAGACTTTTATCACTCGTCCGTCGCTCAATCCCTTTGGCCTTGAGATCGGCAGCTTGAACGATTTGTAGTGTTACTAGCCTAGCTAACACTAGGGTGACCACCAAAAGCAAAATCAAATAGACCCACCGATCACGCGAAAAATAACTAATTGTGCGTTTACTTCTTTCTTTCAAAGCATCACTCTTCTCTCTTTTTTACATTATAGCATTTATCGGCATTCTTCCAACTCCTTTTTATAAGGCACATTCAAATAAATAACAATTCAGCATGCTAATTCCAACTCAAATATTCTACCAAATAGAGCTCACGTTTTCTTAACTAACGATGGCAATTTGTTCATAGCCACCTTGCTAAGAAATCGCAAGCTCTTAATTGTATTTTGCCCTTGGAAGAGGAAAGATTATGCTGGGAAAAATAGGCATTAATGGCGACATTCTCATACTCTTAGCTCATTTTTGTATAGAAGCATACAGATTATCGTCCCGGTAAGAAATCCTCCCAGATGCGCAAAGTTATCAATTCCTGGTTGGACGAGGCCAAATCCGAAATTGACCAAAATCACAACAACCAGATTCATTCCCAAGCCAGTCTTCCAGAGTGCTGGCCGTTTACAGCTGTAATACAAAAGTGCTCCTAAAAGTCCAAAGATCGCCCCAGAGGCTCCTGCAGAAAGGGCAGAAGAAAATATGAAGCTGGCAATTGATCCTCCGAGACCGCTCAAAATATAAATCATAAAAAACCGTCGATGCCCCAGGATTTCTTCGGTTAAAGAACCTAATGCCCACAAGGCATAAAGGTTAAAAGCGAGGTGGATGATGCCAATATGAATAAATGTACTTGCCAGGAAACGCCAGAGTTCACCGTCCTGAATCAAGGTGTTAACTTTGGCGCCAAATTCGATAAGAACATGTTGATCGTTCGAACCTGGGATAGGATTAGGAAACAGATTTAGTCCGGCAATAACCATAAGGAGAAAATATATCAAGTTTATGCCTATGAAAATATTCGTTATAAACGGTTTAAAAGATATTTCTATTTGGGATTCCTTCCCTGGAAAAATAGGCGTTCCTCTGGCCAGTTGCATTAACCAATGGGGAATCAATTGATCGTTGGTAGGAGGAAAAGGAAATATGTTACCCTGTTGGATATCCCAATACCAAAGTTGGATATCGGGAAAACGGTGTTCTATTAAGCGCTCAGAATCAATCCCTTCGGGGCAAAAAACAATAACGTCCCACCTGGAAATATTCGCATAAGGATGAGTCCACAACGTAAATTCATCGGGAAGTTCACTGAAATTACCTAATATAAGTCCACGATTCAGCGACTCGTGGGTTGCACTAACCCAGTTACCTTCCAAGGTTACCAGCCTCCAGCCAGATTCTCTGAGGCTATTAATAATCTGTTCGAACATATGATCACCTCTGTTTTAAGTCTCCCCTAGAATCCCTCGCAACAAACTTGGTATGCCATAATCATTTTTTCCGGCTCCATACCCCACATTAAGCAGAGTCATCTCCGGGAAAGTTGCTTGTTGGGCAAAGGCACGGATAAATGCAGCTCCAGTTGGGGTAATAAGTTCACCTGTAATTCCTGATTCATGGAATTTAAACCCACGTAAGAGCATTAGTGTCGCCGGAGCGGGTAATGGCAATATTCCATGAGTACAGTGCACAAAACCATGTGACCAGGGAAGCGTAGAGACACGAATTAAGTCAATGTCTAACTGATCCAAAGCGATACAGGTTCCCACAATATCGACAAGGGAATCAACTGCCCCCACTTCGTGAAAATGTATTTGGTCAAGCGTTGTCCCGTGAACATGTGCCTCCGCCTCAGCTAAAACATTAAAGACTAAAAGGGCTCTCTTTTGAGATCGTTCAGACAAGTTACCACTAAGGATCATTTTTTGGATATCCTGGAGACGTCGCTGATGATGTTGATGATCTTTATTCTGAATAACAACATTGATGTCGGTCGCTTGAATTCCATGGATTTGGCGCGAACGGACATCAAGGACAAATTCTGTCAGTCCAATGGAATGAAGTTGATCGACAATAATTTTCGGATCAGCGCCTAAAGCAATAAGTGACCCTAGAGCCATGTCGCCGCTTATGCCGGCAAACGTATCCCAATATAGCATCCTCAAACCAATACTCCTCCCGGTCTTTTTCTCGAAATACGGCGCACAATTGCTGAGGCCAAAGAAGCTGCCCCAAAGCCATTATCAATATTAACAACTCCGATTCCGGAAGCACAACTGTTTAACATGCCAAGTAAGGCGGCCAGTCCTTGAAAGTGAGCGCCATAGCCCACACTAGTTGGTACAGCGATAACAGGTTGTTCGACTAGTCCTCCAACGACACTGGCCAGGGCACCTTCCATTCCTGCAACAACTATAAGCACCTCGGCGCGTTCCATTAACTCTCTCTGATCGAACAGACGGTGAATACCGGCGACTCCAACGTCAAAAAGTATATCAACCTCATGTCCCATATAGCGAGCCGTCAGCCAGGCTTCTTGAGCTACTGGCAGATCGGCAGTCCCAGCGGTCATAATGAGGATCCTGCCGGGAATGGTGGGATCCTCCAAGGGCCGAAGAAGGAGACAACGGGCCTGCAAATCATATTGAGCACTTGGAAAATGGGGTAAAATTATTTCTGCATTTTCCGGGTCGAGACGGGTGCCCAACACGTTTCTGGCCTTGTCACCCAAGTGTGTTAAAATAGAAATGATTTGATCAGGTTGCTTTCCTTGACAAAAAATCACTTCTGATTGTCCTGTGCGCAGCGCTCGATGATGATCTAACCGTGCAAACCCCAGATCTTCATAAGGAAGATCTTTTAATTGAAGTAACGCTTCATCGGGGGAACATGACCCTTGCTGAACAGATTCGAGTAGAGCCTTAATGATCTCTTCATTCATGCCTTACCCTCCTGCTGGATGAGGTTGTGCAAGGAACTTTTCCACTTCAACCGCAGCCAACGCGCCATCTCCAACTGCCGTGGATACTTGTCGCAAAGGAGTGTTACGGATATCTCCGGCGGCATAAACGCCTGAGATATTAGTTTGCAAGAGAGGATCGGTCAGAATATAACCACGCTCGTCCGCCTCAATTTCTCCGTTGATAAATTGAACGTTAGGAGCTGTTCCAACATAGATGAAAACGCCATCTGCAGGAATTTCACGTGTTTCTCCGCTGAGGACATCGTGTAGGCGAACGCCTTCCAAACGGTCAGACCCAAGGATTTCCTCGATTATGGTATTCAGTTCAAAACGTATTTTCGGGTTATCTTTTGCTCGGTTCATGGCAATTTGGGAAGCTCGGAAGCCCGCCCTCCGGTGTACGATGATAACTTCTTCGGCAAACTTGGTAAGGTATACTCCTTCTTGGATTGCTGCATCTCCCCCACCGACAACAACAACTTTTTTATCTCTAAAAAAGGCTCCGTCACAGGTTGCGCAATATGACACGCCTCGACCTTTGAAAACATCCTCACCTGGTACGCCTAATAACCGGGGTTTGGAACCGGCAGCTACTATGATAGCGCGTGCTTCAAGGACTTGACCGTTGGTATGGATTTTTTTGACGGGCTCCTTAATGTCGAGTTCGCGAACTTCCTCAAAAATAAATTCAACGCCAAAATTCAGGGCTTGTTTATAGAATAAATTCATCAGTTCATATCCGTTGATCCCATCTGGAAATCCGGGATAATTTTCGATATTCTCCGTTGATGCCGCCTGACCTCCGGGCATCGCCAATTCTACAACAGCTGTTTTGAGACCACCCCGCGCAGCATATATTCCAGCTGTTAGGCCTGCAGGGCCCGCGCCGATTATTATAACATCATACATGTCTTTCAACCCCTCTTAGAATTACACTATACCCCTCAAGGGTATTTTAAAAGCAGTATACCATATCTTCTCCAGGTTTTAAATAAATAGGCGTAGATTCTGAAAATTGATGAAGGAATTTTCATTTACCGGGAAGAATATAATACAATTAATTATTTATGTCATTATCTTAAGTATAATTAAGATTATCCGAAGTTTAAAGGAGGAATCCCCGTTGAACCGTTTACTTAAAGTTTTAATTGGTTTCATCATCCTAGGGGCATTACTGACTGCGTCGAGTGGCTTATTTGAAGATTGGTTGTGGTTTAAAGATCTCGGTTATACCCAATTATTTTGGACACCCATCCTTAGTAAATTGTTTTTTCAAGCGGTAAACGGCACTATTCTTTTTATCTTTATTGCCGGAACCTTACTTTCTATTCGCCACGCCATTATTACCTTTGTCAATGAACGTTTGCGGCTGCGTTTGCGTTTAGTTCAGGACATGAACCGACCGATTTATAATCTAAGTCAGCGGAAAGTTACCATTTGGTTACTTGTTATTTCTGTTGTTGTGAGTTTTGGAGTCAGTTTTGTTGCGGGTTTCACGGGCTGGTTAGATGTATTAGCGTTTATCCATGCCACCCCTTTCGGACAACCCGATCCGATTTTCGGCAAGGATTTAGCTTTTTACTTCTTTCAATTACCTTTTTTGATAACTATCTTCAATGCATTTTTCGGTCCCTTGTTCTTGCTTACCGTATTCACAACTATTTTTTATATCCTCACTGGGGTCATCCGATTTCACTCCAGGAAACTATGGCAAAGCGGAGCTGTCTCATTGGGTTCCGCTCGGAAGCACCTGGCCTTTCTGATTGGAATTCTATTTGCCTTAAAAGCTTTCGGATATTATCTTGATATTTACCAGTTACTATACTCGGTTCACGGACATATCGTTGGCGCCGGATTTACTGACTTAACAGCTACACTCCCAGCCCTGAAAATACTAATTGTTATGAGTGTTTTAGGATCTATTTTAGCCTTTATGACCCTGGTTTCTAATGAATCACGGTTATTAACTGTACCAGTAGCGGGTATCTTTGTAGTTGGATTTTTAATCTATGGCATAATACCTGCCCTCATTCAATCGTTTGTCGTCTTACCGAACGAACTCAGCAAAGAGCAGCCCTATATTCAAAATGAGATTGAATTGACGCGATTTGGGTATGGCCTGGACAAAATTACGGAAATAGACTATCCGGGAAACACGCCCATCACAATCAGCGCTTTGAAGGCAGATCAGTCGACACTTAACAACATTCGGCTTAACGATGCCCGGCCCATGTTGCAAACCTATAACCAGAAACAGGGCATTCGTCTCTATTATAAGTTTAACGACATCGATATTGACCGGTATACCGTCAACGGAGAATATCGTCAAGTAATGGTTGGACCACGGGAAATCTCAACGCCTGATTTAGATGAAAAAGCTAAAACATTTGTGAATATGCGTTTTAAATATACACATGGTTTCGGAGTGTCCGCTTCGTTTGCCAATGCAGTCACCTCTGAAGGACTTCCCTCCTTTGCTATAAAAGACATCCCTCCGGTCAGTGAGTTTTCAGAATTGAAGATGTCAGAGCCACGGATTTATTACGGCGAAATGACCAATGACTGGGTTGTCGCCAATACTTCGGTTAAAGAATTTGATTACCCCCAAGGCAGCGCGAATGCTGAAAATTCTTATCAAGGTAAAATTGGGATCGCTTTTACGCCGATTAATAAGTTGATGCTGTCCCTTCGCCATGCAACCCCGCGCTTTTATCTTGCCACTCAGGTGACCCCGGAGAGCAAATTACTGGTATATCGCAATATAAAAGAGCGGGTTCAAAAGTTGGCGCCGTTTTTAACCTATGATGCAGATCCTTATATAATCATTGATGGTGGCCGACTCAAGTGGATTATTGATGCCTACACAACATCAGATGCTCTCCCCTATTCTAATAAGTATTCTAGTCAAGGGTTTAACTATATCCGCAACTCTGTCAAGGTAATTATCGATGCCAATGACGGAACGGTTGATTTTTATGCTGTCGATCCCCAAGACCCGATCTTAAGGACCTATATGAAAATATTTCCAGGCGTATTCAAAGACATCGCGAGCCTGTCGCCCAGCATAAAGAGCCACCTCCGCTATCCTGAAACACTCTTTACCGTTCAAAGTAATATGCTTAAAACCTTTCATATGACTAATTCCTCCGTTTTCTATAATAAGGAAGATTCCTGGGATATTGCCAAGGAACTCTTTGAGGCGAAACCTCAAAACGTAGCACCTTATTACACCATCCTGAAAATCCCCGGAGAGGATAAACCGGAGTTTGTGCTCATGCTCCCCTTCACACCGGCATCCAGTGAATCCAATTCACGGAACAATATGATTTCCTGGATGGCTGCTCGCATGGATGGAGAACATTATGGTGAGCTCTTGCTTTATAAACTGCCTAAGAATATTGAAGTTGACGGTCCGCTGCAAATCGAATCAAGAATCGACCAAGACCCCGCTATATCAAAAGAACTTTCCTTGTGGGATCAAAAAGGCTCAAGCGTGATCCGCGGAAACCTATTAGCCCTTCCGATCGGCGGAAACTTTCTCTATGTTGAACCGATCTACCTGCAATCCGATAAAGGCGGTAGTATACCGGAAATGAAACGAGTCGTGCTTGCTTATCAAGATCATTTGGTGATGACCGATAATTTAGGTTCAGCCTTAACCCAACTCTTTGGAGACGGGGCGCCTCAACCTACAACACCTGGACAAAGTACACCTGTTCCTGTTTCGTCACTTCAAGCGCAAACAACAACTACTCAGGATGCACCGGACATGACGTCGATTACGGATCAAATGAATCAAATCCGTAAATTGCTCGACAACCTGGAAACCCAACTCAAGGGATTACAAGCTGATTCCAGCAATATTGCTCAATAAAATTATCTAAGGGGCTGTGTCATAAGTGAATTCCTTATGAACACAGCCCCACTTTTTGTATTAGAATAGTCATTAATTTTAGTTGGTCTTCAATTGAGTTACTTTGCAACTACTTCTATTACTTCTTCTGAAGAGCTATATTCCTGGTTCTCCTGCATAATGGGTTGAGCAGGTATCGAGGTTACCAATCTCAATGGAAAAATGAGGATCCCCAAGGCCATACCTCCGACGGCGAGTGCAAGATATTGTAGGGACAAAACAGAAAAGATAAGCGATATAAGTTTAGGAGGAGTCCCGATCGCATAGCTAAAAGGCTTAACAGTCTTCAGGTTTGTATTAAGCAGCTGATTCCAGCTCTCCACGGATTCGATTGCTTCTTTTTTGTCTGATCTGATCCATACGGGCTTCCATTCGGAATCTACAGAATTCATCATTTTACGCCCCGTGGCGTAAAATGGATCTAATTCAGTGATGTAGATAAAACCTTTCGTAGTATAAATTCGATCTTGCTCAACAATCGTACCGGTTATGGCAACCTTAGGATAGTTCCGTTCAATTCTCAGAATATCATCCTTACTCACATTTATTGGTCCGTTATCGGTAATAATAGTATACAATCCTCGGTCGACTAATTCAATGTTCGTAACTTTAACATCTAACAATCGCATACTTAACACTGACAGGATGATAACAAATATACAAATAATTATTATTGCTCCCGTTATGCATTCTCGATCTACCTGTCTGTCTCGAATAAACACAGTACCACACGTCCTTTACTTCTGCCATTTATCCGATGGCAAACCGCCACTAACACTCCCACTTCTTAAGTAGGATAAGTGGCGCTAAACCCATGGATAAGTTCAACTAAACTCAAACACCATCAAGTATGTTCAGTTCACCCATGCAACTAGTTTTACCCTAAATCTTATTGTACTATGAATGATTTGGCGAAACAAACGTATTTTACCTGATGAACTGCGAATAAGAAAGCAAATTGCCTTTTTCTATCCTAAATGAAGACAAAACAAAAATAAGCGCTAGTGATCAGCGCTTATTTTGCAGGTAGTGTTACTGTTTTTTTACAGTCACGGGGACTTTAACAGTTGTATCAACCGTAAAGCGAAAACTGGCCTCTGTTGCTTGATCTACGCCCCCTTCAGGATTAGGTTTGACGCTTAAGGTTATTAAATGCTGTCCGGCTGTAGCGCTTTTCCCTGATGCGTCACCTAATATGTTTATCTGACGAAAAGCTACGCGGGCCGTGGCTCCAGGCTCCAGGGAGGGTAGTGTACCAGGTGAGGTTATCTTTTTCGTATCATCTCCAACGAGTGTCACTTGCAATTCTACCGGAATGTTCGTCATTTTCTTAGCTGTAGTGTTTTGTACGGTTGCGACCAGATCAAACGTTTTCGTTGTGATCACTTGTGCTCCTTTTAACGTTACGCTCCCATAGGTTAGATCCTGGACTAGCGATGCTGGTTCCACTGTAACCCCCAACATTTTAATTTCTGGGACATCGTTAACTTTACTTACACTTGCATTTGTGTTTTGCCAGAAGGAGAATCCCCCATATCCGACCAGACAAATCACGACAACACTGGCGACCAGGATAAAGTATTTTCGATTAATCGCAATAATTTTAGCCAAAGCAGAACACCTCCTATTTATTTGAGATTTTATCTCTTAAAAAAATCTATGCATGTCTTTGAAGGACATGCATAGATTTGGAAAATTATTTTTTTTTCCCTTCTCGTTCATGATACAGCTGTTGGCGAATATCTTTTCCTACGGTTAATCGAAAAATCCGCGAGGATTGAATTATCCTGGATGTTGTACGCATCCCTATTAAGTCGTCCATTTCATTAATTTCGAGGTTAGATGTAATTATGGTGGGAAGTAACTCATTCATGCGATAATTAATGATCGAATAAATTCGGTTCCGTGTCCAGTCCGTATAATTGTGTGCCCCTAAATCATCAAGAATTAGAATAGGAACCGTGCGGGCTGAATCAAGTAAATCCATCTCATTGATTTCAGACTTATAGCTTGCCCTTAGTTCATCCAATAGATCCGGAACCACTAAAAAAAGAACCTGCAGCTGTGCTTCCATAAGTTCATTGGCAATGGACGCCGCCAGAAAGGTTTTCCCCGATCCTACCGGGCCGGTGAACAGAATCCCAAGCGTATGGGGGTTAAGCTTACAATCCTCGACAAAGCTTTTGGCGGCATCTAAGGCTCTTGAAGCTGCTTCACGATGAGTTGGGTCTTTCGTTTCTGATGTGTAATAATCGAATCTGAATTTTTCCAGACGACACTTCATCAATTCTCGTGAAATCCGGGCATTGCGAAACTGATTTTCCAGTTTTCTTGTTTGCATACAGCTGCAGGGATAGGCCACATCCCCCTCAAGAATAATTCCTCGGTCATGGCAAGTTATACATTTAAACTTTTCAACTTGATTTGAATAGTTCTCTCCATTATTTTGCTGGTCTTTTGGAGAATTAGATTGGTTGTTGAGAGTGGATTTCAAGTTGGAATCAGGTGTTTTAGTGGCTAAGACATTATTTTTCAGGATATCTTTTACACTTCTCATCTTGAGTCATTTCCTCCTTTCTTACCAAGATATTGCGTGAGAAGCAGCGTTGCGGACTACAGATAGAAATCGTCATATTTATTTGGAGCTTTTTTGGGTACTAAGTTTTTTGGAACCAGGTTTTTAGGCTTAGTAGCTTTTTTATCTTGACGTGATTGAAAATAAGCGTCTTCCGCCTCGATTTCGGCTCTTGTGCGAAGCCCCTTTTTCTCCCATTCTCGAAGAATAGAATCCAGATAGCGGAAGTTTCGAATGCCAGCACTTACGCCTCTTCTCAAGGCTTCAATAATTAACTCTTCAGAAAAATGAGATGAAAGCCAACGATCCAGGTTTTCACACTCCAGTTGAGTGAGTAAGCGACCCAATTCTTGCTCAAAGGTATGGACTAAGTTTTCCATAGATGGATTTATTGGAGTAGAGTTCGATTGCGGCGAAGATTGGGATTGTTTGAGGGTTCGTTCTTCATCTAATTGCTGAGAACGCTCAATGGCCCAAACTTCGGCGAGTTCATCAATCAGTTTAACAATACTATAGGTACTACCCCACTTTTGTTCGATAGGATTCCAATGCCTTTCAATTGCAATTAATTTTCTCTCTACCAATCGGCCTACAACTTCCTCAATATCGGCAGGAGATGCGGTCATGCGCCCAGCTAAGGTGGCCATTGAAGGATATGGGTTTGATTCAACTTCACAGAGAATCTGAATCAACACCATCATCTCACGATCGTTTATACCAATTTCTGTATAATGGGTTAAGAGATATTTGGGAATTGATACTACACCGGAAAAGAAAAGAGCCTGTGTAAAGCTCCCGTAAACACTAACTTTTTTCATAAACGCTCCCTCCCTATGTTCCCATCATGAAATACTCTTTAGTTTTCTCTCTTTTTGTCTATTATCCTCCCGAAAAAATGGTAACCAAGGATATTAAGATCAAAAATCGCTTTATTAAACATGAAATAATAAAAAACAGGTCGATATGTTTTCCATATTATAGCAGGAGAATAAGAGCCTTTTGGAGTATATAGTTTCCAAAAGAACTAAGGAGGAGTAAACATGGACTTTCGGCAAGAACTTATACATATCGTTGGTCAATCTGGTGCACACCCTGCTTGGGGGGTTAACCATTGTTTTAGGGTCTATCATCTGGCAAAAGAACTCTCTGATGGCTTAACTCTCGATGATGAAGTTCTTTATACTGCGGCAATGCTGCATGACACAGGAAAATACCCTATCTATGCGCTTAAAAACATGGATCATACCTTGCGTTCCAAGGGGGTTACATCAAACATCCTACAACAAATGCTGTTTTCTCCCATCAAGTTGCCGATGGTTTTAGATGCTGTTGAAAACCATATGTATTACTCAGAACCAGGACGGAGTGATGAGGCGGTCTATTTACGTGATTCAGACATATTGGATAATTTCGGAAACATAGGCTTAATGCGTTTATTTAGTTTGGTTGGGCAAGATGAATTAATTCTGACACCTGAAAATGCAGTAGATAGAGCTCGCCTCTTTGCTGATGCCCTTCCACACAAAGTATCTACCAAAGCTGGAAAACGTTTGGCGGTAAAGCGACGTGAAGAAACTCTTCGTTTCCTGGGCGGGATAAAACGCCAAACTGCCGAATTTGCATGGCTTTAATGGATTATTTACTTCTTAGGCTGCGTTCCCCGTTCTTGTTCTTCAAGCCAGTGTGTCATACTGTCCAGAAGATTCACGACCCTATCAGAATTATGTGTCCGTTGCCCTTCATTAATCAGCTGCTTGAGATGGTGGAGTAGTCGGACATAAGCTTTATTAACTTGAGCCCGAGATCGGTGTGGTTTGGCTATTGCAGCTCGTTTAAGTGTATGTTTGATCGGCAGGAATGTTGAGAAGAGCTCAGGTTGCACGGAGGAAAGGTGTTCCTCCTCTTCCCTGGTCTCGGTAGAAATATCCTGTGATAACCATTCTTTGTCTGGAGAATGCCTCACGATTTGATCAGGTAGAAATTCAATAATCTCCCCAAGTTGAGGGATAATAGGTGTTTTGCCGAACATTTCCTGAATTTTATGGGAGAAAATGGTTTGGGGTTCCAATTCGCCGTGAACAAGAATGAGTTGCTCCGCCTTTTTTCCCAGGAGAGAGAGCCAATGAAGCAAAGCGGCTTGATCAGCATGCGCAGAAAAGCCGTCCATGTGACAAATGCGTGCTTTAACAGTAACCTTCTCTCCGTGGATTGTTACCGTCTCGGCGCCTTCAGAAAGAATGCGGCCGAGTGTGCCTTGGGCCTGATATCCTACAAAAAGGACGGTGGCCTTCTCCCGCCAGAGGTTGTATTTAAGGTGATATTTTATCCGCCCAGCATCGGCCATACCGCTGGCAGCAATTATGATCGCTCCGCCTTCAATCTCATTAATCGTCATCGAATCCGCAGCAGTTAGACTGAAATGAACATTCGGCATGTTCAATGGACTATGTCCCTGATTAATCAGTTCACGAGTCTCTGCATCAAAATGTTCGGCGTTTTCCTGGAATATTTTCGTCGCCGCGATGGCTAAGGGGCTGTCAATATAAACTGGCAAAGCAGGGATACGCTGTTCATTTTGTAATTTTAAGATATAATAAAGCAGATCCTGGGTCCGCTCGATGGCAAAGGCAGGAATGATTAAATTCCCTCCAGCCTCATAAGTTGTACGAATCGTTTCTGCAAGCTGTTCAGCGCGATCAATATTTAACCCTTCTGTGTTTTCATCAGCATGGAGACGATTGCCATAGGTTGTTTCGATAAGTACAACGTCAGCTTCACTTAAAATACTTGGGTCTTCAAGATAGGGTTGATGAACATTGCCAATATCACCTGAAAACACGATTGTTTTACTGATGTCCAGTTCTTTGACGTAGAGCACAACATGTGATGATCCTAAAATGTGGCCGGCGTCGTAGAGTTGAAAAGATACAGTCGGAACGAGGTCGATTATTTCATTATAAGGCGTTGCATGTAAGTAAGGAAGGGTGTTGAGCGCATCTTGGACTGTATAAATCGGAACTAAAGGCTGAAGTCCGGCTCTCATCCGCTTTTGGTTCTTACGTTCCACTTCCATTTCTTGAATATGACCACTATCTGGAAGCATTATTGAGCATAATTTAGTCGTTTCCGAAGTAGCCCAGATAGTACCCTTGAACCCTGCCTTAATTAATTTTGGCAGCATTCCTGAGTGGTCGATATGAGCATGGGTTAAAATAACGGCGTTAATACTTGCTGGATTATAGGGAAACTCTCGGTAATTTAATTCTTTCAGCTCTTTGGAGCCCTGAAACATTCCGCAATCTATTAAAATTCGGGATTCGCCCGATTCCACTAGAAACGATGATCCCGTGACAACTTGGGCCGCTCCGAAAAAGCTAATCTTCATTGAACAATCCTCCAAAAAATATTTGGTTATACTATTCTTTATGTTATTTTTATTCCCTTTGCAAATTTTTATTTGCTCTTATTCTAACCATTTAACTAATGATTAGCAACAATCACTGTGAACCTTATAGATCTTTAATCAAGCTGAATAAATTTTAGTTTAACTGCTTTAAGAGCTGCTTGTGTGCGGTCCTCAACAGCTAATTTACGGTAAATGCTGGATAGATGATTCTTAACTGTCTTTTCGCTAATGAATAAGGCAGTTCCGATCTCCCGATTGGAAGACCCACTGACTACATACTGAAGGATTTCCATTTCACGATCACTTAAACCACAAGTATTTTTTAAAGGGCTTGGATGGGTCAATTGGTTCAGCAATTTTCCCGTAACTGCAGGGGACAAGATCGGTTCACCAGCATATACCATGCGAATGGATTGAATCAATGTTTTCGAGTCAACATCCTTCAGCAAATAACCTGCTACTCCAATTTGAAGGACCTGGAAAACCTTTTCATCCGAATCATCAACTGTTAAGACTAGAATACCGATATTGGGGTATTCACGCCTAATGACGCGGGCGGCTTCTAAACCATTTACCCCGGGCATATTAAGATCCATTAGTAAAATATCAAACTTCATATTCCGAGAGGCATTAATGGCGCCTTGACCGTCCCCAACTTCGGCAACGACTTCAATTCCATCTTCAAATTCTAAAATTCGGCGGAGCCCCTCTCTTAGCAGTGGGTGATCATCGGCAATCACGATTTGAATCATGAAGGCGTTCCTCCCTCATGTCTTGATGGAATCGATAGTTCAATCGTAGTCCCCTTCCCTAATGTTGATTGAATAGAAAAATGTCCGGAAAACATTTCTACTCGTTCACGCATTCCTATGAGCCCAAAATGTTCCCCTGGAGTGGTCAAAGCAAAGCTCACTTCAAAACCTTTGCCATAATCCTGGATACGGGCAATCGTCCAATCTTCCTGGTAGATCAACGAAATGTCCACTTTTGACGAATACGCATGTTTGGCAACATTGGTCATTCCCTCTTGGATTAAACGAAAAAGCGCTACTTCCAAGGTAGGAAGGAGCCTTTTTTCTCGACCTTCAACCAGAAACTCACATTTAATACCATAGTTCTCTTGAAAGTTATCCAGATATTTAGAAACGGCAGGCACAATTCCCAAATCATCCAGCGCCATGGGGCGAAGATCAAATATTATCCTTCGAATATCTTGTAGATTCGACCGTACGAGATTTTTAAGGTCGATAAGTTCGGCTTTAACCCGGGTAGGTTTAAATTCGAGTAACTTTTCAGCTATTTCCAAGCGTAAGACGATGTTGGCAAGTGTTTGAGCCGGGCCGTCATGTATTTCCCTCGCTACTCGTCTTCGTTCTTCCTCTTGTGCTCTAATAACTCGCAAACCAATTTCTATTCTTTGGTCGTGGTTTTGGGGTTGAAGTGAATCCGCTATCCCGCCCTGCAATAAGCTAATTGCCATCCTAACATGAGTCATAAGATTTTGGGCTCGCTCAACCGTCGCTTGCATCTGGCGAAGGGATCGTTCAAGATCATCTCGCCGTTTTCGTAATTGGATTTCTTTGGCTTGCAAGAGTTGGAGATTAACCTGAGCATCTTTTGCTTGAGTATAGGTTTCGAACATTTCTTCCTGGGTGTATTTTTGATGATCTCGATTTACTATCATCAGTCTCTGGCGCATTCGTCGATCAATCTTTTCTTGCTTATCAACATTTGAAATAATCTCCGCAATATCTGTTTTAAGCTGAGAGAGTTCATTAGCCAGCCTGAGTGTCTCAGTTCGGGATGTTTCTGCAATTAAAAAGATTTCTCTTTTACCTGATTCGATGGTTGTCAAGGTTGTTTTCATGATTTCTCCCAACCGGTCCACCACAACTATTCCTCATTTCGATGTCGTTCCTGATTTATCTCTCTTTATCTTTCTTTGTCTATTTCGACAAAAATGTAATTTATCCTACTGTAGTTGCAGAAAAAATATTTTCATTTTTTGGATTGTTTTCCTAAACGTTGGATTTGTCTGATTCCTCTTTCTAATCTGCGAGGAAACATAAGATCATAAGAACTACACACGTAGACCTTCCAGCCTTCCCTATTATAGTTTTCCACCGGGCAAGGCTGTTCGGGATTAGATAGACATATTAGGATATCCTCCACTTGGGCCAGAAATGTTTGACCCATTAAGTTCAGATTCCAATTGACAGAGACGTTTGGAAAGATGTTGCTTAGAACGTGTTTAAGACGATCTGCCTGCTCCGGAACTTGGGACTTACGTATAATTCCATAAGGTTTAATTACTTCTACTTCTTCAGCAACAAACTCATCATTTAAGAGATTTGCAGATCTCTTAGTATTAGCATTTGGTTCCTCTCTTGTATTTTCAGGAGTATTCTTATTCGAAATCGCTGGCGGTTTCATGTTCTCTTCGTTTTGGGTCTTGATCGCGCTCATCATGCCTTCACGCAACATTCTGTTCATCGTATCCTGGAATGTGGGAAAGTTATTAATGACCCGGGAGTCAGGAAGTTGTTGTTCCAGAAGTTGTTTAAGTCCATCTTCTAAATATTCTGAAGGAAATATTGAAATCCCTTGTAATAATTGCGTAATTTTCGTGACAATTTGACAACCCTTTTGAAACTCCACCTCTGAATCAACCCCAGTTAATAGACACACTGTAAATATCTTTTCTGTAAATTGATCTGCCCACTCTTTTATTCGAGGATCACTATGAAAATATGCTTCCAAGGTTATCCGCCTCCAGATAATATATCTGTTAATAGCTATGCTGGGATGCTTGAAGGTATGAATATCCCAAGTGAATAACCTATAATGCACATAGAAAAGCTCCTCGGATTAGTTTCCGAGGAGCTTTTCTATGTGCGCCACGCATGACGATTAATGTTCGTGAGCAATTAGCGTGAGCGGAAAACTTTAAGGTAGGAATCCGCATAAATGCTTCTGTTGAGCAGGATTTGGCAGGTTGCAGCAACATCGACAAGTTCATCGTCATTGGCATTCATGATGGCCGCATCAAGTCCTGACGCTATAGCCATGGCCAGGAACGTGCGATTGATTAAACTTCGATCCTGCGCTTTCTGCGACACATTTGATAAGCCAAGAACCGTGCGCGGCGCTGGGTTAGCCAACATTTTTACCTGACGGAGGGATTCCAAAACTTCCGGGGCATGTTCCTGAGCAACGTTTACGGGGAGAATAAGGGGATCAATGAAGAGGTCTTCCATCTGGAGACCATATTCATCTGCAGCTGCTACTAATTCCATGGCAAAAGCCACCCTGTTTTCAGCGTCCTTAGGAATTCCTTGCTTGTCCATGGTTAAACCGATGAGTCCCGCGTTATATTGAATCGCCATGGGGAAGACGCGTTCAATCTTAACTTGTTCGGCTGGACAAGAGTTAATAATTGCCGGGCGTTTACAGACTTTTAAACCGGCTTCGATGGCATTGTAGTTAGTTGAGTCTAAGACAAGAGGCAATTCGGAAACTTCTTGAATGGCCTTAACCATCCACTCGTAAGCAGCGACCCGCTCCTCTGTAGGGATGGCCGGTCCGGAATTAACGTCGAGGTAGTGAGCCCCTCCTTCTTCTTGCTTCAAAGCCCAATATTGCAACGGTTTTGGGTCTTTACTACGAAGTGCATCTCCAATATCAGTAAACATCCCATTGATTCGTTCGCCAATAATTAGCATTCGGTCACGACCTTTCCGGATTTATTTATATCAGTTTCACATAATCCTGTACGCCAGAGAAAAAGCGATGAATGATCACCGCCTTAGCCGCTTCATAAATGAGCGGGTTGCTTTTCAAATAGTATAACTGACAACTCCTTAACGTTTCTATGTCATTATTGTACCATAATTATACCCCAACTATAAGAGCCTAAATTATGAATAATAACAGTTTGGGATGCCATTAAAGTACTATTCTCTTTAACACCCAATTCGCCAAGGAGAAAAAGTTCCCTCAGAACATGGTCCAAGGGAACAGAAAACACACTATCAAATTATCCGAAAACCTGAAACTCCCTGATACCAGTGAATATTACGTTTTAGAGAGATTCGGAATAGTGGCTCAATTCGTCGGATTATACAAAATTTGATTATCTTCCTAAATAAGAAAAATGCATATAGTGATTTCAGGGCTGAAAGTCTAAATATGATCAGCCTATTTCTCCCCTGACTGCTTTCCCAAACGAATTTACCATCTTATGGATACAATATTTCGCGGATGTCAGGAATTTCAGTAGATAATGGTAATAATAACGTTA
>JBAQLX010000417.1:0-1826 GCA_049302315.1 Desulfosporosinus sp. | reverse complement strand
ACCTGTTATACTATACACCGCTCTGGTTGGAGACCCTTTATTTTCAACGGCTTCGGTATTTTTTCATTTACTATGTAGGAAACTCACGCTAGTCTTTCTATTCAATTAGCCATAATATTCCTCTATCCAATTATCTCACAACGAACATATTTCCATGGTTGTCGATTTCCCAAATGCTGATATCTTACAGCAGGTGTCCATAAATTCGGCAATAGTATGAGGCCAGGGTTTCGGAATTGCTCGTCCGGATATCTTTTTTGATCGCGAGTATTTTGCGCGTGTCTTCTGGCAAACTACGCATGTATAAGACTGCCTCATTAAGGGTTGACATCTTGGCACTGGTCACATTGTTGCTATTCGTCCAGGTATAGTTTTTATATAAGTTCTGTCGGGACTGCCCGAGGCGCCGGGCCAATTCTGACAGGGATATGTGATTTTCATTACATAACTGTTTAACGAGCCCTGATGTAGTCATATGTTCGTCTCCGGGTTTATTGTATACCACTTGGTTGCCGTTCTCAAGATCCACCTGTAAATTGTGTATAACAAAGAGCGCAAGCATAATAGCTTGCACCCTTTGTTTGCGTATTTTAATTGTGGCATTATTTCCGCTCGTTCCATTACGGCACGATCAGCGGCTGCTTTTTCAGCGTTGTGATAAAAGTGCTGATTTCCTTACTTTTTCGCATCCGCTTTTCTTTTTCCGTTTCGAGTGCGGTGTATTGTTCAAAAGCGGCGTTATAGCGATTTTCAATAAGTCCGGCTTACAGTGCGTTGACACCTGTGACTGGGCGACTGACGCATTCTTTTTTATATGCGTCTGCATAAGCTCGGACACGACCGCCATTTCATCCTGTTCCTGTTGCATTTCGGCATCAAGTGCCGTAGTGCCGCAGAGTGTCTGCCGGATAAGCTCACAGTCAGCAAGCACTGTGGAGCGATTGCCCATCAAGTCATTGTAGGCGGTAAGGAAACGTTGTTTGATTTTGTCCTCGGTGAGCGTGGGCGTGGCGCATCTTTTCATGTTTTTGAATTTCAGAGTACACTGAAAAATCACACTTTTATATTCGTCCGTAGAAACCGCCACAGTCTCCGCAGATGATTTTACTGTGAAAAGCCTTATCGCTGTAAGCTCTGCCCAGTTCCTTGCGCCTCGCCATTTCTTCTTGCACCGTTTCAAATTCCTCCGGAGTGATGATGGCTTCGTGCGAATTTTCCACATAATATTGGGGTACTTCGCCGTTATTTACCCGCAGTTCTTTCGTTAAAAAGTCAACTATAAACCGTTTCTGGCGAAGAGAAAGGGATTTGAACCCTTGAACGGGTATAAGCCGTTAGACGATTTCCAGAGTTGAAAGATACTTTATATGTGTTTCTTTGAGTACTGTTATATGTTTGGCAGTACTGTAATATATGCATTTGCTGGTATGGTGTGCCGTAAAGCAACACGGCTTTATACTTCGCATGTTAGCAAAATGTTTGCAGAATTTGCTCTTCAATATTATGGAATAAGTTGTATTTTATTTCATGTCTGTTGAACCAAGAGTTGAACGAGCGGTTTTGAACTTATCAAATCGTTTATTTTTAATTAATGAACTGGTTTTCATGTCGTTGGAATCAGGACGTAAGGAAGTACCTTTTTCTGTCTCATTTGCTTTTTGATTTGGAAACGGACTACTTATTTTGTATTCTTTAAGAAGTGAAAAACATTTGATTCTTATTCTAGCTTTTTCTAATAAATCATTATCATTCTCAAGTTCAATAAAATAAGCATTCATAGCTTTTTCAATATCTTCAATGAGATTATCTAAATTCAGATATAATTT
>JBAQLX010000416.1:0-2093 GCA_049302315.1 Desulfosporosinus sp. | reverse complement strand
AAACTTATACTTTCTGATACGTGAACAAATCCACGGGCTTTTTTCTACTCCGATTCGTTATGCACCAGAAGGTGCACCCCCGGCTTTATGAGGGCTGGGGTAAATGGGTGTAAGCTGACGTAAAAAGTCCGCACCGCAACCGTTGTTGGCACTCAAGTTGAACCATTCTTTAGCTGTTTTGTCCCTAAATATCCGGTGCATTCTAAACATAATGGGAAACTGATATATCCTAAAACTTTGAGTATTTTGAGAGAGAGGCAATGTCATGAAGTAATCGCTCAAACGATTCTTTATCCCAGAATCTCGGATGCATATAACCATGAACAACGTTATTTCGATTATCTCCCGCATCTGTGGGTTTTGAAGGCGAAAAATACGCCTTCGCCTTTTCAAGGAGCGCAATATAATCTAGGTTGCTGCTGTTTTCGGAAATAGCAAAATTTATTAGTCCTATGCCTACTTTACGTCTTTTAGGTTTACCTAAAGCATCTAGCACCTCAATGCCATATTCCGATGTCGTGGACCTTATCAATTCTTCTAAGTACGCATATGCAAACGGAGTTAATATAGAGTAAGAATTGGGAAACGATTGATATACTTCTTGAACCACTCCCCAGTCCGGCAACCAATTCCAAAAATGTGCGTAGTCCATTATTTCTCTGAAGTCATCATTAATACTCATCTAACACCTCATTTGTTGGCATCGCCCGTGTAATCGATTGTGTATCATAAACATAATGGGACGCTGTTGCTAATACCGCCCGAAGTACAAGAATCTGTCCGACCATGACAAGAAAAACGCATTTGACCCTGAAAAGTACTTGTCCATATGTTGATATTTTCGAATATTATGAGATTGGAGGAAATATGAAAGCAGAAACCCCCGCAGTCTATTAAGGCGGTGGGGGCTTCGAAACTATTGATTGGCTTAAGGTGCATAAAAATATGTATTAGCATCACATTTTGTGGCTACCATAAAATCTGAATCATTCAGAGCTTTCTTTATCAAATCTTTCTTATTTGGAATGTGAAGCGTTGGGACATTCTTCATAGAATCACGGAACTTCGGTAAATTGTCCCACAAGTCCGTGATTTGTTTTTTGAATTTTTTCTCTGAGGTTACAATATCACTTTTCTCGCTATACTCTGGATATACAACAATAACAGGCAATCCTTTGGTATTGATGCCATAGTCGATTTCTTCCCGCAAAGCACGGCTATTCTTAGTAATCGAACTCAAAAACAATACAATATTTTTTGAATTATTTATTCTGTCATGTAAGCGAGGTTTTAGTGTGTGTTCCCAATCGCTACCATCTCTGACATTGTAATTTTTGTTATGGGAATCATTAAAGGGGAAATCGCTGTCTGCAGCTTTCCACGCTCTAAGCAGATTGTATGTTATTATCCTCAAAAACAATAAATAAAAAACAAGCTTTTGAGAAATTGTGGTGTCATCTTATTGTCTGCAGCTTGGCTGCGGTATGTTATAAAATCTTTGGTTGCAGATGCGCCTAAATTACTTTCGATAAAAGGCTCATCGACATAAAATGCTGAGTAATTTCCGTTTCTATAAGACACTACAGTCCCCACCTTTCAAATCATAAAAATTTATTCGGTCTTTCTTATCGGGATGGATAAGAATAGTAACCTTCGCTGGATGTGTAAATTTAATTCGACTGATTTTAAATGACCATATCAATATTTCGAGAAGCTCTTGGTCATTAATCATATCGTAGCCGCGAAACCGAGTTATTCCTGAACCAAACAAAGGAATTGTAACTGAACGACCTGCGTAAACTCTATCTACATCACTCCAAAAATTGACCAAAAATTCCAAATAATCTGGCATAGACAAGTATGCTTTATTTTGGTCATCGAATCGGGAAAATGCGGTTAATAGATATTCCTGATTGTAAAGCAGTACGGAGCCTAATTTATATCTTACAGCCTTTCCATTTTTTCGTATGATATTTTTTTCTATAATCCTTTCTTGCATATAAATGTCGTCTTTGATAAGTGTATTCAACGCATCAATGTCATTAACCTTTTGATTAATAAACTTCCCGTTAAGGGTGCTGGACGCAATAACA
>JBAQLX010000415.1:0-5368 GCA_049302315.1 Desulfosporosinus sp. | reverse complement strand
TCCCAGTCAATTGTGGGAATGGGGTAGCTTTTTCTTGTCTTTTTTGCCTCCCCTCAACGCACTTATGAAAAAATAATTAATTTAGGGTATTGACATATTACCGAAGGACTATTGAATTTGATATATTCAATATACAACATACGACAGGGAATTAATTATCCCGAAAGTTTTTTGACAAAAGTAGTTAATTAAAGGCAATTGGTTAAACTATCGGGATAAAATTTTTATCGGGATATGATCTGTCGAGGAGCATGGGCGGAAACGCCTGTGTTTACTTAAGGATTTCCGAATACAGACAGGAGGAAGCCGCATGACGAAAGGCCGAAATACGACTGTACAAGAGAGGATACAAATTGTAAAAGAGTGCATATCCACTGGAAACGATTATGGGGAGACGGCGCTCAAATACTAGGTTTCATACCAGCAGGTCTATACGTGGACGAAAAAATACCGTGAGATGGGAGAATCGGGGTTGGAAGATCGGCGAGGACACCGCGCCGGAACACTGCCGAGCCGAACACCTGAGGAAGAACTGAGAGACCGGATAGCTCAGCTTGAACGGGAAAACTATGATTTGGAAATGGAGAATGCATTGCTAAAAAAAGTGAAGGAATTGGAGAGGAGGCGACGCTGAGCTTCGTAAGGTATCAGTCGGCCTATGAAGCAGTGAGACTATTATCTGAGGATCGGTCGTTTGCTGTATGGAAGCTCTGTGCCTTTTTACACATTACCCGGTCAGCATATTATCGATGGCTGAGGCAGCCAAAGAACAACCGCGAGCTGGAGAACGAACGAATTGCAGGCGTTGTTGAGAAGATCCACAAAGAACATCCTGATATGGGATACCGCAGAATACGGGATGAGCTGGACAGGAGACACGACATTCATGTGAATGATAAACGTGTCCTTCGGATCAACCGTGCCCTTCATATTCAATCAACCATTAAATACAAAAGGCACGGATGCACCAGGAACGCGGCATCGCCGGAATACATAGCCAAGAACTATCTGAAACGTCAGTTCCACGCAGACGCGCCAAACTCGAAATGGTTGACCGACGTGACGGAGTTTAAATACTACGTTGGGCTGGAAGTCCACAAACTATATTTGAGCGCCATCCTGGACCTGTATGATCGGCGCATTGTCGCCTATGCCATTGGTGATCGCAACGACAACAGACTCGTTTTCGATACATTTGATGCTGCCGTGGCCGCCCATTCTGAAGCACATCCGCTGTTTCATAGTGACCGTGGGTACCAATATACAAGCCGCATTTTTCACTCGAAACTGCAGGCTGCAGGAATGAAGCAAAGCATGTCCAGAGTGGCGCGCTGCATTGATAATGGACCGATGGAAGGCTTTTGGGGTATCCTGAAACGCGAGAGGTATTACGGGTACAAATTCACCAGCCGGGAGCATCTTGTTCAAGCCATTTCTGATTACATCTTCTATTATAATTATCGGCGTTTACAGCGCCGCTTGTATATTATGACGCCGATGGAGTTCCATAAGCAGTACGTAAAGGCCGCATAAAGAATTGCTACCCGCTATTTAGACGGGTAGCAATTCAGCAAACTTCGTTCTATTTTTTCATTGTCCTCTTGACGGGGTGCACACCATTACTATCTTTTAACCAACGCATCAAATTCTTCATACAATTGGAGGATCAAAACTCTTTTAAATGAGATCCACTGCCTATAAAATGTCAGATTGTTAAGATATAATGATGGGGAGAGTTACTGTAACCGTCTGTTAAACGTGTTGAGTAGTCTCAGATAATGGTTTGCTTCCCGGAGTACATGATCCCCTAACAAAGGCACAATAATTGATTTAATTTGACATTGGATTAAACCTTCAGTACCCGCTCTTTTAAAATCTCTGAGACCAACTGTGGCCTTGTAGGTTTTACTGCTGAGTTGTGGTAAGATAGTCGTCTGTTCCGTCATTGTCATGGCCTGCTCAGTGAGCGCATCGAATACTTTACCATAACGGTTAGCCGTATCAAAAAGCGCAACTTCAGTGGGGTCTAACAAACCTCTAATAAATTTAGCATGCTCAGCCATGATTCGATTCCAAAATTTTTCTTGGGCAATGATATCCTCTATGATATTTACTTTTTGGCGGTTTTGTAACTGATACAATGTCTTTAAATAGAAATGTGCTTCCCGCAGTATGTGGTCGATCAGCAAGGGGTAATTAAACGTAAAAACTTTGCAGCTTAAGATGTCTTGAAGGAGCTTGGATTTGTAGTCGGCCAAGACAGTCACAGTTGTTATCGCCTTTTGGTTAAGGGCAGTGATCTGATCGACTAACAGGGAGCTTATTAGGGGGTTTTGATTCTTATCCAATGTGAGTTCCATATTAGTCAGGTCCATATCAAGCTGGATGCCGGAATAGAATTCTGTGGCTCGTTCAGCATCACAGGTGAAATTTGTTACTATTTCCCCTGATGAAAAAACTTCAGGACTAATAACCCCATCGGCAAGCATTATGGTTTCTGCGAGTAAGTTAGTCAATTCGCACCTAAGGGTATCGGCCTGCTGGGCTAGGGATTGGTCCTTGGGACTGAAGGCAGCTTCCAGGAAAAAAGCATGTTCTTTCATGATCCGCATAAAGAAAAGGTTGAGTTCAAGGGATTGTTGGATGAACTCCTCATTTGATAACATATGAAATACCCCCTTGTTTAATTTTATGGGTATTCATATATATGCAAACTCCTTTTGAATTATCGTAATCAAGTACTGGTCCATTGTAATTATTCTCCGGGTGGAAAAGTAAGCGCCAGTCTACTGCGAAATTGAAAAAAATGGAGGCCAAGGCATGGGAAAGACACTTATAGTAGCTGAAAAGCCGTCTCAAGCTCGTGAATATGCCGCGGCCTTAGGAGTTCGGGGTAAAAAGGACGGGTACATAGAAAACGAGCAATATGTGATCACGTGGTGTTTCGGCCACCTTTTAGAGCTGGAACGCCCGGAAGCGTATATGGACCTTGATCGGGTGGGGAAACGTTGGAGTTTAAACCGTTTGCCAGTTTTACCCAGCTTAAACGTATTTCGCCGGGTGGTTAAATCTGGGGCGCTCAAACAATATCAAGTGATTCAACGCTGGTTAAAGTCAACGGATATCGAAGAGGTTATTTGTGGAACGGACGCTGATCGTGAAGGGCAGTTACTTTTTCAGGAAGTATGGGACGCTTCCAAGTGCAGTAAACCCTTGTCCAGGCTGTGGATTTCTTCGTTGACAACCGCGGCGATACGGGAAGGATTGAAGCGTCTTCGTTCTGCAGAATCGGTGGCTGGACTAGCGGCAGCAGGGCACGGACGAGCATTTGCAGACTGGGATTTCGGCATGAATCTGACGGAAGGGTTTACAGCATTGTTTGGGAGCTTTGATGCTGTCCGAAAAAAACCTAATGTCATTTCGATAGGGAGGGTGCAGACACCGACCCTGGCTTTAATTGTAGAGAGAGAATGGGAGATTGAATGTTTTGTTGCCCAACCTTACTTCGAAGTGCGGGCTGAGTTTGTGACAACCCAGGGAGAATATCCAGGGAAGTGGTTTAATCCCAGTGAAGAATCTAAACGGATTACGAGCAGGCAAGACGCCGAAGATATCCTGGGGAAAACGCAGGGTAAACCGGGAATAATCACAAAAATGGAGCAAAAAGATGTGCAGGAACCTGCCCCGCTTCTTTTTGATCTGACCTCTCTGACGATAGCAGCCTCTAAAAAACACGGGTTTAGCGCGGAAAAAGTTCTCCAGTTAGCCCAGTCTCTCTATGAGAAAAAGGCGATTACCTATCCTCGAACTGACTGTGCCTACTTAGCGGAGGATCTTCTGCCGAAGTTACCTGAACATCTGCGGGCAGTTCGTCAAGAACCATACACGAATCTGGTGGATGAAGCAGGTCTATTAGGGGCGCCTGAAGGAAAACGCGTGATCAATACGATCACTGCCCATCATGCTATCATTCCGACCACCGAGAAAGTCGCTATCGAGAGACTAACGAGTGAGGAACAGAAACTATATGACTTGATCGTTCGCCGTTTCCTGGCCGTTTGGTTTCCCCCTGCTCGGTATCATAAGACCGACGTGGTCACTGAGATTGAGGGTGAATCCTTTCGCACTAAAGGTAAGGTCCTGCTGAGTCCAGGATGGAAAAAAGTGTTCGGCCAGGATGAAACTGAAGATGGGGTTGTCCGTAAAACCAGGAAGAAGGATGACCGTGAGCAGGCAGATGATGAGAACGCAGCCCTTCCACCCTTGAGTAAGGGAGAGAATGTGCGGACAAAACGTGTTTTTCGCGAAGAAAAGACCACCAAACCACCCAAACGCTTTACCCAGGGAGACCTTCTAAAAGCCATGGAAGGCGCAGGCAAACAGATTGATGATGAGGTGCTGCGCCAACAATTGAAAGGGAAAGGGTTGGGCACGGTGGCGACCCGACCGGCTATTATTGAAAGTCTTATAGACAGGGGGTACATCCTCCAGGATCAAAGGGTCCTGAAACCCACAGCGAAAGGGTCCGAACTTATTCGTCTGATCAAGGAAAGACTTCCTCAGGCCCAGCTCCTAATCAGTGCGGAAATGACCGGACAGATGGAGTTTAATCTTTCTAAAGTCGAAAAAGGAGAATTGAAGATCGAACAATATATGGCGGACGTGGAGGAAGCCATTGGTCGAATAATCGGGGAACTCCGGTCCTTTGAACACAACCACGGGAAGACCCCCCTAGCTCTTGCGCCTTCAAAAAAAGCTCAGGGGTCAACTAACAATAAGAAGTTGCTCAAAAAAGCTGGAGAGACCAGTGATAAGGCCCAGGATACTGCCTCAGTGGAACAGGCTAAAGTGTTGGGAACATGTCCTAAGTGCGGTGGAGAGGTGATCGAAGGACAGAAGGGGTTTGGGTGCGCTGGTTGGCGGGAAGGATGCCGCTTTGTACTCTGGAAAACTCCAATTTGTGGTAAGTCGCTTACTCCGAATCAAATAAAAAGCCTTCTGAAGAAAGGGAAAACCCCACTGATTAAAGGCTTTAAGTCCAAATCTGGGAAATCATTCTCAGCTTATCTGATTTGGGAAGATCCAGCCGAAGCAAAATTGAAATTTGAGTTATGGAAAGAATGAGTTTGAGAGAAAATAGGTATGATCTATGGTATGATCTATTTGGGTTCCTTGGTATTATGGCAGAAACAGGGAAGTAAAAAAGGTAGTTTATGACATAACTATTTATTAGATAGGATGGAGATTATTATTGCAAACATCATTTGACCAGTTCGGACTCGACGAAGCTTTAGTAGCAGCCTTGAAACAGGAAGGTATCGTGGAGCCTACGGCGATCCAAGTCCAAACGATCCCTTTTATCCTGGAA
>JBAQLX010000414.1:0-4510 GCA_049302315.1 Desulfosporosinus sp. | reverse complement strand
ATATGAACAAGACCTAAATGAAATTGTAGATTATATAGTATTTAAGCTTCATAATCCAGACGGGGCAATGAATCTGGTGAAAAGAATCGAAAATGCAATAGTTGAAAGATTGAATTGGTCGTTATCTTTTGAACTATTTCAGTCAAATAGAAAAAGGAAGAACCAGTTGCAGACACCATTCCCTATACTTGATTCACTATCCCTCCAGAGTTATTAATAGTACTCAAGAAATGGAGGGATTTACTATTCAAATTATGATTACCGACGCAGATGTTGAAATAGCGGTGTCTACCTGGATAAGGAGAGGGTAAGGCGGAACAAACATAGGATTGTCTAATTTCTCAAACAGGAAATTCACGACGAGTGTCGAATGTTCTAGGAGTTATAGAGAAAAAAGGGTGAGAAGTTAGAAAATCTTTAAGCATAGAAACATCGGAACAGGAGCGAGGTGAGCAGGATGATACAATTGACAAATGTGTCCAAGATTTATCCAAACGGCGCCAGAGCCCTTGTTGATGTCAATCTAAAAATAGGCAAGGGGGAATTTGTTTTCCTGGTGGGCCCCAGCGGAGCAGGTAAATCGACGCTGATCAAATTATTTTTTCGTGATGAAACCCCGTCGCGGGGACAGGTCATGATTAATAGTAAAAATCTGGTGCGAATGAAAGACAGGGAAGTGCCTTTTCTACGGCGTAATATGGGGGTCATCTTTCAAGATTTTAAGTTGATGACCAATAAAACAGTGTATGAAAATGTAGCTTTTGCGCTTGAAGTGATCGGAGTGGCGAGGAAAGAGATTCAGCTTCGTACGCGCACGACGTTGGAACTTGTCGGGCTTGCGAGGAAAGAGAATGCCTATCCGCATGAACTATCCGGCGGAGAACAACAGCGGGTCTGTGTTGCACGGGCGATTATTAATAATCCTGCACTATTAATGGCAGATGAACCCACGGGTAACCTTGATCCGGAAACAGCATGGGGAATTATGGAGTTGCTTTATAATATTAACAAACGTGGAACGACGATTGTCATGGCTACTCATGCTAAAGAGATTGTGAATAAAATGCAAAAACGGGTGATTGCCATAGAAAACGGACGGGTTGCGCGAGATGAAGAAAAGGGGAGATACGGCTATGACGCTTAATTCCGCTCGCTATATTCTACGCGAGACGGTCCACTCCATGAAACGCAATCCTTGGCTTAGCATAGCATCGGTTTTAACAGTTATGGTTTCCCTTGTGATCCTGGGATTTTCTGTATTTTTTCTGGCAAACGCTTCCAATATGGCAAATTCCTTTGAATCCCAGTTGGAGATTGCGACGTTTGTCCAAAACAGCACAACCCAATCGGAACTTGATGGGTTAAAAACCCGGATTCAAAGTCAGCCTGGGGTGGCTTCCGTGACCATAGTTACCAAAGACCAAGCCCTTGCGGATTTTGGAAAAACGATGGGTGGCTCCCAAAGTAATCTCTTGGCTGATCTGGGAGGAACTAATCCCTTCCCAGACAAGTTGACAGTCAAAGCAACTGATCCTCAAAACGTCATAGCCTTGGCTGGCACGATAGCCGCTCTTCCTGGGGTAGATAAAGTACGCTACGGACAGGGATTTGTGGATAAGCTTTTGAAATTTACGCAATGGCTGAGGTGGATTGGCTTTGGCGTGGTGGCAGCTTTTGGCATCGCAGCTATTGTGTTGATCTCCATTAACGTTAAAATGAATGTCTTTTCTCGTCGCCGCGAAATTCAGATTATGAAATTAGTGGGTGCAAGCAACAGTTTTGTCCGTTGGCCTTTTCTTGTCGAGGGGTTGGCCTTAGGACTTGTTGGGGGAGCACTGGCAGCGGGTATTGTTGGTATGGGTTACAATTGGATTACTATGTATGTCCAATCGACATTAACATTTCTCCCGGTTGTGCAAAACGCGACTCTCTTTCGCCAGGTTTTTGCGGGGCTTTTGCTCGCTGGCATGGCGATGGGCGCCTTGGGAAGTGGGTTCTCTTTACAGAAGTTCCTGCGAGCTTAAATTTTATATTTTGGAGGGGATCTTTTGTTTCAAAGGAAAGTACTAACGATTGTGATAATTTGTCTTGTTTTACTTGGAACATCGGTATTGCCTTCCTGGGCTAACGAACTGGGAGATGCTGTTCAGCAACAGAAAGACATTTTAAATCAAAAGGATCAAACCCGGGGGAAGTTAAATGAATTAACTTATACGGCAGATAAAATCAAAGTTCGAATGGTTCAACTGGAAACGCAAATTGCCGCAGCTCAGATGCTTTTTGATCAGAAACAGGCCGCTTCCGCCCAAGCCCAAAAACAAGTGCTCTCAGCTCAAAAAGAACTGGATCTAAAACAAAAGGAGCTTGAAGACCGCCAGGTGGCCCTTGGAAAACGGGCAAAGGGAATCTATGAGAGTGGGCAGGTTAGCTATTTGGAACTACTCTTTCAGTCTGTGAACCTCGGCGACTTTATTACGCGCATGGAGTATTTCGCTGGATTAGTATCCAATGACCGTCAGTTATTGACGGATATTAAATCCCAAAAGGAACAAATTGTTCAAAAAACACGCGAATTGATGAGCAAAAGGGATCAAGCCGCACAGCTCGAAAAGCAGGCGGCTTCAGTCAAAGCGGACCTCGATAAAGCGAACGCTCAGCAGCGCGAAGCCTTGGACGAAAACAAAAAGGCCCAACAAGTGGCTTATGATAATATTGAACGCTTGGAATCCGAGGCTAATGCCTGGAATGATAAGATTCGAAAATTGCAGGCAGCTCAGGCTGGGCGTTCTGGCGGCGGGAATGGATCAATTACTGCCTGGCCGGTACCTGGTTATTACGAAATCAGCAGCTCCTTTGGCTGGAGAGTTCACCCCATAACGCAAAAACGAAGTTTGCATACCGGAACGGATATTGCGGCGCCGTCAGGGACGCAGATTACCGCAGCGGGAGCTGGGGTCGTCATCATGGCTGGCTGGAATACGGCCTATGGTAGTATGACGATTATTGACCATGGCAAGGGGATATCCACGCTTTACGGACATCAGTCAGCCTTGGCTGTCACCGAAGGTCAAGCGGTTCAAGCGAATCAAGTGATCGGGTATGTTGGCTCGACAGGGTGGAGCACAGGCCCGCACCTGCATTTCGAAGTCCGGGTAGGCGGAAACCCCACCGATCCTTTGCAGTATTACCCTAATTAATGGATAAGCAGTATTTCTACACAGGAAAGAGCATATAATAGAGTGAGACACGAGGGAAGGGGTTTGACTTGCTTGTATGAGTGGAACTGGAAAAGAGTAGCTAAAAACGTCGGGGCCATCCTGATGATATTTTCTGTACTAGTGACCACGACGCTGGGTGTGATTGTTCTTGCCAACGTAAATAACGCGGGGCGGTTAGTTCACGTTTTGGGACTGATTCGTAGCGACTACTTGGAAAAGGTTACGACTGATCAGCTTGTGGAAGGCGCTACAAAAGGGATTGTAGAGATATTAGGAGATCCCTATTCGACGTACATGAATGCCAAGGAGAACCAGGAACTTTTTCAAATGCTGGAAGGGAAGTTCGGCGGGGTAGGAATTGTTCTTAGCCTTAAGGATCCTAAAAAGCTCGTGGTCCTGCGCCCCATCAAGAATTCGCCGGCTAGTAAGGCAGGTATCCAATCGGGCGACGTCGTCAGCAAAATTAATGATGCGGAGACTGCCGGTATGGAGCAAGAAAAAGCGGTGGGTATGATGCGCGGAGATCCTGGAACGAAAGTAAACCTGGCTCTCTATCGGGAGAGCACAAATAAGACCTTCACGGTCAGTTTGACGCGAGAAAACATCACCGTTCCAACAGTGGAGGGAGAAGCATTGCCGGGGCATCCGGATATTGCCTATATTAATATTTCTCAATTCTCCTCTGTTACAGGGACTGAACTTCAAGAAACTATGGCCAATCTGGATATCAAAAAATTCAAAGGACTTATTCTGGATATGAGATATAATCACGGCGGAGAGCTCAATGCTGCTGTTCAGGTTGCCGGTTACTTTATCCCGGAGGGTCCGGTTGTTTACATTGTGGATAAACAAGGGAATGTCGATACAAAAGTGGCGGCAGGTACATTTTTGGGAATGCCTATGGTTGTTCTCGTCAACGAAGAAAGCGCTTCGGCTGCGGAGATCGTAGCCGGAGCGATTAAGGACAAAGGAACGGCGAGCCTTGTCGGAGTAAAAACGTTTGGCAAAGGGATTGTGCAAACGATTTTCCCCTTGGGCGGGGGGACGAGTGTCAAATTAACAACCGCCAAATATTTGACTCCGAATAAGGTGGATATTCATAAAAAAGGAATAGAACCGGATATAGTGGTCGAACTGAACAAAGGGCAGCCAGCCACCATTTCCCCGATAGACACAAGCTTTGATCCGCAGCTTCAAAAAGCTCTTCAGACGTTACAAGGGAAACTAAAATAAGGGATGAAAAAAGACACGCTCAATAAACGAGCGTGTCTTTTTTCGTGGTTCGTGGTTCG
>JBAQLX010000413.1:0-13977 GCA_049302315.1 Desulfosporosinus sp. | reverse complement strand
GTAGATGCGTCTCAGTCAACCACAACAAATGTTTCGGAAACGACTCCAGGCCATGACCTGGTTTTGAGTCATATTTCGATGCATGTTCTATCTGATGGTTATGGTTTTGATCTAAAACGTCGGGTATCGCTGCTTTAGTGAACTCGTTCAACTAAAGTTGAACATCGAGTCTTCGGTGGGGGAGTCAACCCCCACCGAAGCAGAATAAGGTGTACCTCTCCCACTTGTAGAAGTGGGAGTCTTACGATTGGATCAAATTAATGATTTGACAAGGAATACCAGAAGAATAAAAGGTTAAAACTAACGTAGTATATTATCCATTGTTACTAAAGGGGGAACAACAACATAATGGAGATTAGAGAAATCCAAGCGATCGAAGGGGCCAATGCCTATAGTCATCGGCCAATTATTCGGGCGATTGTGGATCTCCAGGAATGGACAGAACGATTTAGTAATGAATTAGGAGATTTCGGGCAACGCCTCGTGGAAAATTTACCGACCTTGGCGGACCACTATTGTTCACGGGGTAAACTTGGCGGATTCCTCGAGCGGCTGCAAGAGGGAACCCTTATTGGTCACGTCATGGAACATGTGGCCATAGACCTTTTGACACAAGCAGGACAAACCATTAAATATGGTAAAACTATGGCTATTTTAGAAGAACCGGGTTGCTATGAAATTATCTTCAATTACGAAGCCAAAGAGGGAGCAGTTGAGGGCTTTAAACAAGCGTTTTTCTGCGTGAAGGCCCTTTTAAGTCAAGAACCCTTTGATGTTGCACAAGCTGTAAACCGTATTATTAAGGTGACGGCTGACTACAAATTGGGGGTTTCAACCCAAGTGATTGTTGAAGCGTGTCGGGAACGGGGAATTCCTGTACATCGTCTAAATGAAGGCAGCTTATTGCAATTGGGTTATGGGCGGTATCAAAAACGTATCCAGGCAACAATTACGGGTGCGACCTCAAGTATAGGGGTTGACATTGCTTGTGATAAGGAAATGACCAAGAAGATCCTGGGCGATGGAGGGGTACCCGTACCATGGGGACATATTGTTTGTACGGAAGAAGAGGCGGTGAGGGCCTTTCGAAATATGGAGACCGTTGTTGTGGTTAAGCCCTTGCATGGAAACCAGGGTAAAGGAGTCACCCTCCAGATAAGGAGCGAAGCAGAAGTTAAAGCTGCGTTTAAGGTCGCACAAACCTATGGCGATTGGGTCATCGTTGAGGAATATATTGAGGGTCAGCATTATCGTCTGGTTGTGGTTGGAGAGCGTTTAATTGCTGCTGCAAAACGGATTCCGGCTCACGTAATTGGGGATGGCTTATTGACTATTTCGGAACTGGTGGCTCAAACAAATGAGGACCCTCTACGAGGGGAGGACCATGAGAAAGCTTTAACAAAACTGAGAATTGACCCTGTGGTACTGTTAACCCTTACTCAAAGGGGGTTAGAACTATCATCCGTTCCTGAACAAGGAGAAGTGGTATATTTGCGCGACAGCGCAAATTTGAGTACTGGGGGAATCGCGGAGGATGTGACAGAACGTGTGCATCCGGATAACGTTGATTTAGTAGTCTATGCCTCAAAGCTCATTGGCTTGGATGTTGCAGGGATTGATTTAGTGATTGAAGATATTGAAGAGTCCTATCGCCAAAAAAACGGACATATCATTGAGGTCAATGCGGCACCCGGTATTCGGATGCACCATTTTCCCAGCGTGGGAAAAGCAAGGGATGTGGGCAAAGCGATCGTAGAGCAAGTGCTTCCTTCGGGAGATGGAAGAATCCCCATCGTTGCGATTACCGGTACGAATGGGAAAACAACCACGACTCGTATGATTAGTAAAATCCTTACAGATCAACATCTTTTGGTGGGTATGTCTTCAACGGATGGAATTTTTATTAATCAAAAATTATGGGTTAAAGGGGATATGACTGGACCGGAGAGTGCCAGGATTGTTTTAAGACATCCCGATGTACAGGTGGCGGTTCTGGAAACAGCACGGGGTGGGATTCTGAGAGCAGGTTTAGGGTATGATTATGCAGATGTTGCTGTAATTACAAATGTTTCTAATGACCATCTGGGCCAGTATGGCATTGAGACGCTCGAAGATATTGCCCATGTGAAGAGCTTGGTTGCGGAGGTTGTCAAGCCGCATAGTTATGTGGTTCTGAATGCGGATGACCCTCTGGTTGTCCAAATGGCTAAGCGAACTAAGGGGAAAGTTATTTATTTTAGTACTGAAAAAGATAATATTTGTGTTCGTAAACACCTAGGGATAGGTGGAACAGCCGTCTTTGTGCGTCGGGGTATGATTGTGCTTTGTCAGGGTTCAAAAAGTTGCCGGATCTGCTCAGTGAAACAGATTCCTGTGACCTGGGATGGAAAAGCCAAGCACAACATCCATAATGTTTTGGCAGCGGTCACAGCAGGATGGGCCTTGGGAGTAAACGCTGTGGCAATTAGAAATTCTCTGCAAAACTTCTCCTCGGATGCGGAGCACAACCGAGGACGCCTAAATCTTTATGAGCTGAATGGAGTGCGCGTTTTTGTAGACTATGGCCATAATGCTGCCGGGATTCGAGAAGTGGTCAAAACACTTAAACAGTTTAAGCGCGGTTCCCTTGTGGGCTGTATTACTGTTCCCGGTGATCGGCAGGATGAATCAGTACGTGAAGTGGGTCGTATTGCGGCACAAGGTTTTCAACGTTTAATTATTCGTGAAGACGCTGATTTACGTGGTCGTCTTCCAGGGAAAATTGCACAGCTTCTCTATGACGAAGCGCTGCGTTGTGGCAAGAATCCGAATAATATAGAGGTCGTTCTTTCAGAAATAGAAGCCTTTAGAAGGGGATTGGACAGTTGTGTTTCAGGGGACACTTTCGTGATGTTCTATGAGCACATTGAGCCGATCGAAGAAGAAATACGACTGCGTTTGGAACTCCAGAAGGCGCTAGCCTATGAATCAGCGCAGACAGAATGGGTCGTTGGCGGAGCGTTTTAAGAATATTTGTGGGACGAGGATTAGCTTCGTCCCATTTACTAAGTAATTTATAAAGGCAGCGCTGGAACTCTAACCAGAAAATATGTATAATGAAAGGGAATGTATTCGTAATGTTCGGAAAGGGCAATGCCAATGGAACAATCTTTTCTAACAACGTTCGCCTACGCCAAAATTAATCTGGCCTTAGCAATTCAAGGAATTCGGGAAGATGGTTATCATGAACTTCAAAGTGTCATGCAATCTATCGCTTTACACGATATTGTCCGGGTGCGGCGTCGTGGAGAGAAGGTTGTATGCCGGTGTGGAGCATTAAGTGGCCCGGGAAATATAGCGTATAAGGCAGCGGTGTTGTTTCTCGAACAAATTGGCCAATTCGATGGAATTGAAATTGAGATTGTAAAGCATATTCCCGTCCTGGCCGGATTAGCTGGAGGGAGCACGGATGCCGCGGCAACGCTTCGTTTATTAAATCAACTATATAGAGAACCTTTAAGTAGGGAAGCGCTCCTAACGCTGGCGATGAGATGTGGCGCAGATGTCGCTTTCTGTCTGAGGGGCGGAACGATGTGGGCAACGGGACGGGGAGAACGGCTTGAAGCATTACCCATAGCTCCTGTGCTGGATCTGGTCTTAGCCAAACCGTTTGCCGGAGTGAACACAAGGGAAGCTTACCTTCGCTTTGATTTAGTTGGGCAGGGTGGGCGTTTAACGCAAACTGAGTGGGAAAAGGCTTTATCGCAGAATTCGACGCAGCAGATAGCAGATTTGCTGTATAATGATTTAGAGTCAGCCTCGGCCCAAATGGTTCCGGAGATTTTGGCGCTTAAGCAACATTTACTGGAGGCTGAGTGTTACGGGGCTTTAATGTCCGGAAGCGGTTCTTGTGTATTCGGGATTGCTCAAGGAAAACAGCATGCCATAGAAGTCGCAGAATGGTTGAGAAGAAAAGGCTTTAATAACGTTTTGGTTACAAGAACAGTGGACGAAATAGGATAAAAATAGGATGAATGGGGAGACATTTGTGGAGAAACGATTACTACCGGTTATATTCGACGGGTATAAACCACTACGGGAGATTGTTTTTGAGTCCATACGCGAGGCCATTCTGAATGGGGTTTTTGAGCCCGGGGAACGGTTGATGGAAATCCAATTGGCCGAAGAATTGGGGGTTAGCCGAACCCCGGTACGGGAAGCAATCAGAAAACTGGAACTTGAGAATTTTGTCGTCATGATTCCGCGCAAGGGAGCGTATGTTGCTGGCGTTTCGTTGAAAGATATCGCAGATGTTTTTGAGATCCGTTCTGCGCTCGAGGGATTGGCGGCAGGTCTTGCGGCTGAACGAATTACGGATGACGAATTGGAACAAATGGAACGGGCGTTGTTTTATAGAGTCGATCAGGGAGAGCTGGACTTAGAACAGCTTGTGAAGTCTGACACCGATTTTCACGCCTTAGTTTATAAAGCTAGCCGCAATGAACGGTTGATTCAAATTTTAGCCAATTTACGTGAACAGATTCAACGTTTCCGAACGACTTCATTGGCCGTTCCGGGGCGTATGAAACTTGCTATTGACGAACACAGGAGGATTGTTGAAGCATTGAGAAATCATGATAGCGAGGAAGCGCAATCCTTGGCGATAGCACATATTGTGACTGCTGAGAATGTAATGTTTGGAGCTATGAGTTTAAAGAATGTTCCGGATAAGGCGGATTAATAATCGTGGAGAAGATGAAGAAAGCAGAACGGATGGTGGCCATCACCCAAGTGTTGATGTTAAAACCGAATGTCCTGACGCCGCTATCCCTATTTGCAGAACGGTTTGGTACGGCCAAGTCCACAATCAGTGAGGATTTAATGGCTGTTAAGGGGAGCTTACTCCTTTCAGGGCAAGGTCACATTGAAACAGGCGTATTCAAACCATGTCACTTTCGCGAAGAGCCTTAGAACCCAAGCGACGTGTGCTCGTTATTGACGATTTTATGAAGGCGGGCGGAACAGCCTTAGGGATAAGGAATTTGATGACTGAATTTGAAGCAGACGTTGTGGGAATCGGGGTATTAGTGGAAGCTCGGATGACAGAAGAACCAAAGCTTGTTGAAGGGTATTTATCTCTTTTGCAGCTTAAAGAACTGGATTTTTATACAGGTAAGACGTCAGTCGTTCCTGTGGTTAGCTTATAAAAGTTTTGAAATTTTCCAAAATAAAATGCAGGATTTTTTTACCATACAGAGAATATATTTATAGATAAGTACGGAGGATAAATTATGCTTCACGGTAATGCCAGTTGAAGGGTGGTGATCCATAATGAATATTACCGATGTGCGGGTTCGGAAGATTAACACGGAAGGAAAGATGAAGGCAGTGGTCTCCGTGACCTTTGATAATGCTTTCGTCGTCCATGATGTTAAAGTTGTTGAAGGTATGAACGGTATTTTTGTAGCCATGCCTAGCCGAAAAACGCCTGAAGGGGAATTTCGTGATATCGCCCATCCTATTTCTGCAGCAGCACGAGAAGTGATCCAGACGGCTGTCTTAAAAGCCTATCAAGAAGCCATATAAACGCATTTATAGTTGTTATTTGAAATGTTGAAGGGGACCTTGCAGATAGGTTCCCTTTTTCCTTGGAATATTTTAAACTTCGGGATAAAAAAGGATTTTCACCTAATTTGACGAATAAGTAGCATTTGGGATGTAAAAAAGGTAGAAGGTTAGACTAAAGCTGGAGGCGAGTTAGATCATGCCTAATTTGGTAGCGGTGATCATGGCTGCTGGAAAAGGGACAAGAATGAAATCAAAGCTGCCAAAAGTCATGCATTCATTAGCAGGCAAAACTCTCATTGAACATGTCCTGGATACTGTAATCCAAGTCGGGATTGAACGTCCCTTGGTTATTGTCGGGCATGGACGAGAGGAGATTGAGGCCCGCATTTCTGAACGTGCGGAGCTCGTAGTTCAAACTGAACAATTAGGAACGGGACATGCAGTAATACAAGCTCTACCTTATTTGGATGGCGCCCGGACCGTTCTAGTCTTAAGCGGGGATCAGCCACTGCTTAAAACCGAGACATTACAAGCCCTTATTGAATTGCACGAAGCCCAAGGGGTCAGCGCAACAGTGTTAACCGCCTATATGGATCAGCCGTTTGGCTATGGACGAGTTATTAGAAATGGGGAATTCGTTGTTAAAATTGCTGAAGAAAAAGATGCTACATTTGAGCAACGACAAATCAACGAAATTAACACGGGGACGTATTGTTTTAAGGGGTCGGCACTCAAGGAAGCCCTGATCAAAATCACCACTCAAAATGCACAGGGGGAATATTATCTAACAGAAGTCTTTGATGTTCTCTTAAAGCTTGGAGAGAAGGTGCTGGCGTACTGTACCTTAGATTCAAATGAAGCAATGGGCATCAACAGCCGGGGTCAATTGGCTGAGGCCGAAGCAATTTTACGAGATCGTATTCTTGATCATTGGATGTCTGAAGGGGTCACGGTTGTGGATCCTTTCTCGACCTTTATCGATGCAGATGTAGAACTATCACAGGACGTCACAATTTTGCCCTTTACCCGCTTAATGGGTAAAACTCGAATAGAAGAGGATGCCGTGATTGGACCACAGACCAGTTTGGAGAATTGTGCGGTGGGGCGTGGTTCGGAATTGACCTACACTGTAGCTAAAGATGCGGTGATTGGAGAACGTTGTCACATTGGTCCATTTGCCTATTTACGTCCGGGCACGAAACTGGAAGCGGAAGTAAAAGTGGGGGATTTTGTAGAAATAAAAAATAGTTGGATTGAAATGGGAACAAAAATACCCCATTTGAGTTATATTGGAGACACGCACGTCGGAAAATCTGTGAATATTGGAGCGGGTTCAATCACCTGCAACTACGACGGGTTTAACAAACATCCTACTAAAATCGGAGATTATGCCTTCATTGGTAGTAATACGAACTTGGTTGCTCCGCTTGACGTGGGAGAATATGCTGTTACGGGCGCAGGTTCTACTATTACGAAGAATGTTCCGGCAAGAGCCTTGGCAGTTGAACGGAGCCCGCAGGTGATCAAGGAACATTGGCATAAGCGAAAAGATGAAATAGGGGGCTAAAAGACCCATGGGAGCAAAAGAATTTAAGATTTTTTGTGGGAATGCCAATCGTCCGTTGGCACAGGAAATTGTGGACTATCTTGGGGTTCCGCTTGGTAAATGTAAAATTCAACGGTTTGGAGACGGGGAAATCAGTCTTGCCATTGATGAAAGCGTGCGGGGGTCGGATATTTATGTTGTTCAACCCACTTGCTATCCAACAAATGACAACATCATGGAATTACTGATTATTATTGATGCAATGCGGCGGGCATCGGCGCGCCGTATTACCGCAGTTATCCCATATTATGGATATGCCCGCCAAGAGCGCAAGTCTAAACCACGTGACCCAATTACTGCTAAATTAATGGCGAATTTAATTACCACAGCTGGAGCAGATCGTGTCGTAACCATGGACTTACACGCTCCGGCTATTCAAGGATTTTTTGATATTCCGCTGGACCACTTGCCTGGGGTCCCGATTTTAGCTGAGTATTTTGAGGAGAAGGGGCTTGAAAATCTCTGTGTCGTATCTCCAGACTTAGGCGGCGTGACAAGAGCACGTAATTTGGCTGAACGAATCGGTGCAACGCTGGCTATTATTGATAAACGGCGGCCTGAACCCGATGTTTCTGAAATTATGAATGTCATTGGTGAACTGAAAGGTAAGACGGTTGTCATGATCGACGACATTATTGATACTGCCGGTACAATTACACAGGGTGCTGTTGCTCTTGTCGAACGAGGCGCCAAGGAAGTTTATGCGTGCTGTACCCATCCGGTTTTATCTGGACCAGCAATTGAACGTTTGAAAAACTCCGTTATTCGTGAACTCGTTGTCACGAATACAATTCCAATTGAGAAAATGATTCCCCGGATTAGGGTGTTGTCTGTTGCCCCGCTCTTGGGAGAAGCCATTGTCCGTATTCACGAAGATCTCTCTGTCAGTAAACTCTTTAGTTAATAAGACCCTTGGGGTATTATCCCAAGGGTCTTTTGGAAATGGGTATTTCGGAAACAGTTTGGTTGACCGGTGGGATAGCCTCTGTTTTGGGAAGAATAATCAGTTCCTTATCCAGAGCGGGGGGAATAACAGCAGTATTGAGTTTCCTATTTTTAAAGTAGCTGCTGATAGTGTGAGTTGTTTCTGAGGCCAGATGTGACGTTGAGTGCATGAGGTTTTTTAAGGAGTCACTGAGTCCTTTGTCCGCAACGGTTAGAGTATTTTCGCTACCTTTTTGTGAAATGATTACATCGTGGCCAATGGTCTTGATGTATTCTGCAGAAATCCACGCCTTGCCGCTTAAGAATCCTTCGATTTTACCGCCTGAAATCTCTATCCGGGTTATTTTCCCTGTTTCCGGATCGACATAATATTCGTCGGCGATGCCAAGTGTTTTCCCCGTTTCCGTGACCATCTTTGTTCCTATGATGGTCAATTTTTGTTTGACCAGATCAAATAATCCTGGAAGACTTGAGGTTTTTTCCACGTGAGCTTCCTTGTCAATTGTGATCGCGTCCTCGCCAACACTGACGACTTTAGCATAGGGGATAATGCGCTGATCCTTAAAAAAACCCTTCGTGTCTACTACAATAGCAGCTAGAGACTTGGTACCGGCATCAAGAATTAAGTTTTTTACGTACCCAATTTGTTGTCCTTCCCGGAGTGAAATGATAGGTAAGGATAAATACTTTCTACTGGGTTTCACAGGTTCACCCTCTCCCTTATTGGTAAAATTAGTAACTTATTCTTAAATATTGTATTCAGAGTATCGGATGAATATGCTATGGAGGAGATCAGAATGAAGGTTATTGTCGGTCTCGGAAACCCGGGCCCTCAATATGCAGAGACGCGCCATAATATTGGTTTTTTACTGGTTGACTTGCTGGCAGAGGCTCATAACCTTCAATTTCGTGCGAAATTCCAGGGATTATGGACGGAAGGTAATGTGGAGGGTGAACGTCTTCACCTCTTAAAGCCTCAAACATTTATGAATTTGAGTGGCCGTTCGGTGAGTGAACTCACCAATTTTTATAAAGTTCCTGGGGAAGATTTACTGATTGTTCAGGATGACATGGATTTGTCACTTGGGAAAATTCGTCTGCGTAATCAGGGAAGTGCAGGGGGTCATAACGGGATTAAATCCATTCTAGCTGAATTGGGAACAGAGAAATTCTGGCGCCTAAAATTGGGAGTGGGTCGTCCAACTCGAGATTCGAGATTCGAGATTCGAGATTCGAACCAAGAGACACGGATCACGGTCATCGACCATGTCCTTTCTCCTTTCACCAAAGATGAGATTACGCAGCGTGATGAAGTGCTGGGGCGGGCGGAAAAAGCGACGCATTTATGGATTAAAGGGGAAATCGATCGGGCCATGAATTTATACCATCGTTAACGTGCCTAAGTATAACCTTCATTGCTAGGGGTAATTCTACTAGCTAGGGAGGTGGTTTTAGTATGAAGATATTAAAGTTATGTCGTACTTGTGACCGAATTATTGGGGAGCTTGAGTTAGATGACTTGACCAACGATAACGCTGACCCTATAATGGATATTGTTGGAAATGTCGCATACGCGCTTTGCCCCGGTTGCCTACAAGAAATGGAACTGGAGCCTAGGAATGTTTATCATTGAATTCATCTTTTTTTGCTACCCGAAAGGATGCGCGGTTTGAATACTATTCATGACTATCTTCGACAGGGGCTGGATATTAAAGAGATTGATCAATCGTTAAGTCATGGGGAATGGCCCCATATGATATACGATTTAACAGGGAGCCAAAAAGCAGCCTTGGTCGCTCAGCTATTACAAAGGTCTATTAAAACCGGATTGATCTTAACTTATTCGGAAGAGCAGGCCCAAAAGTGGGCTAACGATTTGCGGACCTGGTGTTCTCAAGAAACTATTCTACATTTGCCCACAACAGAATGGCTTCCTTTTGAAGTGTTAGGGAGAAGCAGGGAAACGACTTCAGACCGAATTCGCGTCATGAATCGACTGGCGCAGGACCGTAAGTGTACTGTCGTTGCTTCTGTTTTGGCAGTGGAACGGCGCGTATTCCCTCTGGAAAGCTGGACAGATTTTACGTTAACATTTGAAGTGGGGAAAAGATATGGTTTGTCCGAAGTTCTTACGTCATTAACCTCCGGCGGATATGAACGGATAGAGACAGTTGAAGGAAAAGGGCAGTTCGCCTTAAGAGGCGGGATCCTGGACATTGCACCTTTAGACGGAGAGGCTGTCCGCATCGAGTTTTACGATGATCAAATCGACTCCATCCGGACGGTTGACCTTGGTACGCAGAAATCTATTGCCGCCGTGAACAAGGTGCGTATTCCTCCTGCCATGGAATATGTTGTCACCAAGGAGGAGCTGGGACAACTTCGGTTTGCAATTCGGGCGGAAGCTCGTAAAATGATCGGCCGTTTCACACGTGCCGGAAGGAAAGATGCGGCTGAACGCTTGGAGAATAAAGTTAATTTTTGGGAAGAACGGCTTGAACAGGGAATCTTGGACGAAAATGTTTATCCCTTTTTGAGCTTAGTCAATAAGCCGCTCGTTCCCTTTTTCTCTTATCTTGCGGAGGACCATTTTGTTGTTTTGGATGAGCCTCTACGTTTAAAGGAACGGTTAGAGTTTCAAGCTAATGAGCGTTTACTGGAATTCACTCACCAACTGGAACACGGCGAGGGGTTTGTTCATCCTGAGACTCAGTTTATTAACTACAATGATTTTCTAATTCACGGAGAGCGACATCCCTTGATCAGTCTTTCAACGCTTTTAAGGCAAGCTCCAGGTCTCTCACCAAAGCGAATTTTCAACCTAAACGCCCGCCCCTTGACAGGCTTCATGGGAAAAACAGGTAAGTTAGTCGATGAGATAGAGCACCGCAAGGATGCAGGGAATGTGGTGGCGTTGTTTGTCGGCGATGAGGATCATGCCCTGCGTTTGATTCAGGGCTTAAAAGATCGTGGCGTGACTGCAGCCCGCAAAGAACTCAAGGATCCTGTTGAAGAAGGACATGTATATGTCTACCCGTATTCCCTCGGCCATGGCTTTGAGTTACCGCTCGGAAAATTAGTCATTTTAACTGAAACTGAAATCTATAAAAGGGAGAGCAAGGCGGTTGGCAGGAAGCCCAGCACACCTGTTCAAAAGAACATATTCATTTTGGATCTTAAACCAGGGGACTATGTTGTGCATGTTAACCACGGTATCGGTCAATTTACCGGTATTGAACGGTTAGAGGTTGGAGGGGTGGAAAAGGACTATTTTGGGATTCGCTATGCAGGAGAAGATCGCCTCTATGTTCCTCTGGATCAACTGCATCTTCTGCAAAAATATCTAGGAAGTGCTGCGGAAACCCTGCCCAAGCTTTACAAGCTTGGGGGGACTGAATGGTATAAGGTAAAGAGTAAAACACGTAGTGCTGTCAAAGAAATGGCGATTGATTTGGTGAAACTTTATGCCAAACGGGAGGCAATTCAAGGGTTTGCCTTTTCCCAGGATAATGTGTGGCAAACTGAATTTGAGGAGAAGTTCCCCTATGTAGAGACCCCGGATCAACTCCAGAGCATTGTGGATGTAAAACTTGACATGATGCGTCCACGTCCAATGGACCGCTTACTTTGCGGGGATGTGGGCTATGGCAAAACGGAAGTTGCCCTTCGTGCGGCGTTTAAAGCGGTGCTGGACAGTAAGCAAGTGGCTGTCCTGGTTCCAACAACTATTTTGGCCCAACAACATTTTAATACCTTCCGGGAACGGTTTATAGGGTATCCGATTACTATCGAAATGCTAAGCCGTTTTCGGTCTCAGAAGGAACAAAAAGCAATACTTGAAGGGCTTAAGGAAGGCCGAATTGATATCCTTGTGGGAACGCACCGCATTCTCTCTGATGCCGTCAAATTTAAAGATTTAGGATTATTGGTCATCGATGAAGAACAGCGTTTTGGGGTTATCCACAAGGAGAAACTGAAAACTATAAAGGGTAACGTCGATGTGCTTACCTTGTCGGCGACCCCAATCCCGAGGACCTTGCATATGTCGCTGGTGGGCGTTAGGGACATGAGTGTGATTGAGACCCCACCTGAAGGTCGGTATCCGGTTCAAACGTATGTCACAGAATTTCGGGTTGATGTGATACGTGACGCCATAAGGCGTGAGATTCAACGTGGCGGGCAAGTATTCTATGTACATAATCGAGTCGAGGATATGGACAGGGTTACCCATTTATTGAAGCAATTGGTTCCCGAAGCGCGGTTTGGTGTTGCCCATGGTCAAATGCGCGAAACAGAGTTGGAACGTGTCATGCTTGATTTTCTTGAGCAGGAAATCAATGTCCTGGTTTCTACGACCATTATCGAAACGGGACTTGATATGCCCAATGTAAACACGCTCATTATTGACGAGTCCGATCATTTTGGGTTATCCCAACTATATCAGTTGCGCGGGCGTGTTGGGCGGTCCAATCGCAAAGCGTTTGCCTACCTTCTGTATAAACCGCAAAAGGTTCTCACGGAAATTGCCGAAAAACGTCTCGTAGCTATCCGTGAGTTTACTGAATTTGGGGCGGGATTTAAAATTGCCATGCGAGATTTGGAACTTCGTGGTGCAGGGAACTTGATTGGCGCCCAACAGCATGGGCATTTAGCAGCGGTGGGGTTTGAAATGTACAGCCAGATGCTTAAAGAAGTGGTTCAGGAACTGCGTGGAGAAAAGGTTGAAGAAGTCATCAAACCGAGCATTGAGCTCCAGGTGGATGCCTTTTTACCGGATCCCTATGTTGTGGATAGCCAAGCAAAGGCATCGCTGTACCAACAACTGGCAATGGTTCGGGATGAGGAACAACTCAGCGAGATGGTTGACGAATTGGTGGATCGTTTCGGAACTCCGACGCGTGAAGTTGAGCACTTAATTGAAATAATTCGGATCAAATTACTGGCAAGCTCTTTAAAAGTCGAACAAATTCAACAAGTCAAACAAAATATTAATATTCGTTTTGCAGTAGATATGGGCATGACGGGTGAGAATCTGATGGCCGTGGCCTCGGCTTCCCCTTATCCTTTGTCTTTCAGGACAGCGAGTGGTGGGAATCTGGAGTGCAAAATTCGTATCCGTACGCTTGACCAAGAAAAGGTGATTGGGGCGGTACTTCGAGTGCTCTCTGCATTTTGCCTTATTGCCTCAAGGACAACTCCTTGATATACTGTGCTCATGTGAAAATGAAAGGGTGTGTCTAAATGAGAAAGTCTCGGGTGGGGATTATTTTGGGTGTCCTTGCATTGATGCTTGTGACCGCAGGGTGTTCTTCGTTGGTTGGCGGTAAATGGGCGGTAAAAGTTAACGGAGATTCAATTTTGATTAAGGATTATGAGGCCCGAGTTACCGAAGCGCAAAAGATTTATGAAGCACAAGGTATGAAATTTGACACGGAAGAAGGTAAACAAACCCTATCTCAGATAAAAAGCCAACTTTTAGAACAGATGATCGACGCCAAGCTTATCGCTCAAGAAGTAAAGAATCAAAAGCTTAATCCAGAGGATGCAAAAGTCAAAGAGCAGGAGGCAATCATTAAAAAAAATATGGGGGATGATGTTAAATTCCAAAATACCCTAAAACAACAGGGTATGACGGAAGCCGATTTAAAGAATTTATTGACGGTTTATGAGAAAGTAACGGCTGATGTTCATGTGCCGAGCGACAGTGAGGTTAAAGCCTTTTTTGATAAAAGCGCGGCTAATTATAACCAGACTGAGAGCGTAAAAGCCCGTCACATTCTGGTTAAAACGGAAGATGAAGCGCAAGCGATTATTACGCAGCTTACAGCGGTTAAGGACCAGGCAGCCATCCTTCCTCTGTTTATACAGCTCGCTAAAGA
>JBAQLX010000412.1:0-2770 GCA_049302315.1 Desulfosporosinus sp. | reverse complement strand
AGTTGAAATTCATATTCAAAATCGGATAAGGCGCGTAGTCCCCTAATAATGGCTACAGCTCCACATTTTCGTGCAAATTCAACTGTCAACCCTGCAAAAACACGGACCCTGACATTGGGCATATCTTTCGTTGCTTGCAAGAGTAGTTCCATTCTCTCTCCTAGCGTAAACAAGGGTGTCTTATTACTATCTGCGGCAATGGCAACCGTCACCCTGTCAAATAGCTCATTTGCGCGGCTTAAAATATCGAGATGTCCATTTGTTACCGGATCGAACGTTCCTGGATAAATTGCAGTACGCACAATGTATCTCCTTTTTTTTTGATATTTCCATGAATTTCGCTTTAAAAGTCAAGAGTCCTGCTGCTAATAACACGGTTAAACGAAATTTTTCGCCGATTTCCAAACCACATTACGCTTGCCCACCACTTCATGAAGTGCGGCCTCTAGGTCATACTCGTCATTTACCCAAAACTCCCGATCTCCTTCAATGACTTTCTGAGTATCTTCAAAGTAGAAATACACCGGTTGATTTCCGGAAAATCGTCGTAGTATGTTCATGGTCGCTTCCATCAGATCACTTTCTTCTGCGGCAAATCTTAAAAACAGACGTTTTCCAACCGTTACCGATGGAGGGGGGATCTTTTTCGGGACTGGGGCAGATGATAGTAGAGAGAACGGTGTTGATTCTTTCGTAGGCTTTAAGTTTTCAAGGGTTGTTATTTTCTCGGCAAAGATTTTTTTCTCTTCATCCCTGATGATATACTTCCCGACAACCACGATTACCTGGTCATTGCCTAAAGTACGGGTTTGCACATGGACGCGTGGAAAAACCAAGATCTCAATCCCTCCCGTTAAGTCTTCCAGAACAAAACTGGCCATCATCTCACCTTTTTTAGTCACATTCTGCCGAAAACCAGTTACTAATCCGCCGAGAGCCACTTTCTTCTCCTCCTCGCCTTCCAGACACGTCAGGATATCTGATGATATAAAGGGCTGAAGTTGAAGGAGAACCGAGGAAAGGGGATGCCCACTTAAGTAGAGACCAAGGTATTCCTTTTCCATGTCCAGGATCTCTCGTTCTGGAAAATCCGGAAGTTTAGGCAATTTAATCCCTTCATTCATATCTTCATCCAAATCGAAAAGAGAGAATTGACCGGAAAGCCGATCTTTTTGTCTACGCCCAGCCGTGTCTAAAACCAGATCGAGAACTGCCAAAGCCTGAACCCGGGAACAAATCGAACCAAAGGCACCGGAGCGGACCAAACTTTCCAGAACACGACGGTTTAAAACCTTTTGATCAACACGCAGACAGAAATCATCGAGGGATTTAAAGCGACCGTCGGTCCTGGCTTCTAAAATCTTCTCCACGACATTGATTCCCACATTACGAATAGCTCCCAAGCCAAAGCGGATGGCTTGCTCTTCAATGGAAAACCCGACTTGACTGTACTGCACATCCGGGGGGAGCACCTGAATCCCGCTTAACTTGGCATCTTGAATATAAAACGATATTTTATCTGACGAGCTCATCACGGTACTTAAGAGTGCCGCCATGAACTCCAAGGGATAGTTTGCTTTTAGATAGGCCGTTTGATACGTAATCACGGCATAGGCCGTGGCATGTCCTTTATTAAAGCCGTATTCCGCAAACTTAGCCATTAAATCGAAAATTTCTTCTGCTTTATGAAGAGTCAACCCAATCCGAAGTGCGCCCGGGATAATCCATTTTCCATCCTTATCCTGCAACCCTTGAGTGAAATTCTGACGTTCCTCTTCCATGATTTCTTTTTTCTTTTTCCCCATCGCCCGGCGGAGTAAATCCGCTCGACCCAGAGAATAGCCCCCAATATCACGAGCAATCTGCATGACTTGTTCTTGATAAACGATAATCCCGTAGGTGGATTTAAGAATAGATTCCAGCTTGGGATGCAGATAAGTGATCTCGCCACCGCTTTTTCGGCGGATAAATTCCGGGATTTGTTCCATCGGACCCGGTCGGTATAAGGCCACGACGGCGATAATATCTTCAAAGCAGGTTGGCTTAAGTTCCTTTAGAATCGCCCGCATGCCACCACTTTCCAGCTGAAAAATCCCCGTACTGTTTCCCGAAGCTAATAACGTATACGTCTGAGGATCATCCAGAGTCAGAGTTTGTAAATCCAGTTTTATCCCCTGCGTCTCTTCAATCCGGCGCACAGCCTCCTGCAAAATAGTTAAGTTGCGCAAACCTAAAAAGTCCATCTTCAGAAGTCCAATTTCTTCGACCGCTTTCATCGGGAATTGGGTCATGACAAAGCCCTCTGACGTCCGCTGGAGGGGGAGATGATTGACCAGGGGTTCCTTTGAGATGACGATCCCGGCAGCATGCGTTGAAGCGTGTCTAGTCATACCTTCGAGAGACCTGGCTAAGGAGTAGAGCCTTTTAATCTCTTCATCCCCTTCGACCATACGGGCTAAATCAGGGGATACGCTTAAGGCTTTGTCTAAAGTCATACCTAAATCCGAGGGAATGGCTTTCGCTACTTTATCGACCCGGGCTAGGGGCATAGCCAAAACCCTTCCGCCATCTCTGATCGCCGCTTTAGCCCCCATGGTCCCAAAGGTTATAATTTGGCAAACCTTATCCGCGCCATATTTTTCGGTAACATAGCGGATCACACGTTCCCGACCATCCGGATCAAAGTCTATGTCAATATCCGGCATAGAGATTCGTTCCGGATTCAAAAAGCGTTCAAACAGAAGATCAAAGCGTAGCGGTTCAACTGAAG
>JBAQLX010000411.1:0-5607 GCA_049302315.1 Desulfosporosinus sp. | reverse complement strand
GGAACAATTCCAGCAAAATCAAAGAATGTTCTTACTTCCATTTCAATCTTATATATTTGATGAATCTCTCCTTGGGTAAAGCACTCTTTATGTAATGCTGTTGCAAAAATACTATACCAATTCTTTGTACACATATCACACCTCACAGGTTTAACTCTTTAGTATATCAGGCTCATTCTCAAATAAGATGATATCATCCGGCAAGGTCACTCATTTTTAAGACATTATAGACATGATAAACAGGGCCCAGAGTGGTTGTTCAGCCCTTTTCCATCGTCTTTGAGAATGAGCCGTATATCATAATATAAAAACCCGTCGGTGTCCCGTATTTTATTTATCTTATTTGAGAAAGAGCCGAGTATAAGGGCAAAACAGAAAGATTTAATTCAGACTTTGAAATCAAAGATGAAAACGGAGAAAAGCAACTGATTTTCAAAGACGATTCAGGGGAAATAAGCGTTGCAACTATCGGGGAAGGCAAGACTTTGTACTATACAATCTTCATTAAGCAGAACTAATTCCATTTGACCTGGTGCTGATCCGCATCGGAATAACACCAGAATTCAATATAATTAAGAGGGGATTTTAAATGAAGTTTGGTTATGCAAGGGTAAGCAAAGATGATCCAAACTTAGATTTACAAATAGGTGCACTTAACGTTTACGGTGTAGATGAAATCTACGAGGAAAAAGTAACAGGACCACGACAGAACCGGCAGCACCTCACGGAGCTTTTGGGGAAGCTCCGGGTTGGTGATACCTTGGTAATCTGGCGACTCGATCGGCTGGGAAGAACAATTAAACAGTTTCTTGCCCTGGCAAAAGATTTTGAACAGAAAGGGATTCGTTTGGTAAGTCTACAAGAAAAATTCGACACATCAACCCCCATGGGCAAATTCGTTTATGGTATCTTCTATGCCATGGCTCAAATGGAGCTTGATGTTATATCAGAACGTACCAAAGCCGGTATGATGGCAACCAAACAAAGAGGACATTTTAGCGGCAGGAAGCCCAAAGAAAACGAGAAGGTTGAAAGAGCCTTAAAAATGTATTTCTCAAATGAGGTTTCTGTCAACGATATTATTGAAACCACCGGATTAAGTAAAACTACGATCTACAAATATGTACGGGAGTATAAAAGCAAGTATAATTTAAGGAGAATGGAAAATGGCGAGTCAGACTAAGCATGAACAAATGAAAGCACTTACAGACAAGTTAGCGCAGGGTGTAAAGGACGTTTACGAAAGCGACAGATACAAAAATTATCTTGCCGTTATGTCTAAATTTTACTTTTATTCTTTCAGAAACAGCCTTCTTATCACGCTACAGAAGCCGGAAGCGACTCATGTTGCCGGTTTTAATGCTTGGAAAGCGACCTTTAATCGTTCCGTGAACAAGGGTGAAAAAGGTTTACAAATACTCGCCCCTACCCCCTATCGTGTTAAGGTTGAAATGGCAAGGCTTGACCCGATCACTCAAAAACCTGTGCTTGATAATTCAGGAAGGCTGATAACTGAAGAAGTTGAAACCACAAAACCGGCTTTTCGTGCTGTTTATGTCTTTGATGTTAGCCAAACATCAGGCGAGCCCTTGCCACAGCTCACGACAGAGTTGAAAGGCAACGTAGCACAGTATAACGCTTTCTTCGAGAGTTTAAAAATCGTCTCTCCCTTCCCTATCCAGTTTGAAGATATACAAGGTGGAGCAAAAGGTTATTGCAACCCTGTAAATCAAAAAATTGCCATCAAGACCGGCATGAGTGAGCTACAGAACATTAAAACTGCCATTCACGAAATCACCCATGCAGATCTTCACGCAGGTCTTGGAAACCTATCAATGGATGAAAGGAAAGACCGCCGTACAAAAGAAGTTGAAGCAGAGAGCGTAGCGTTTGTGGTATGTAGTCACTATGGAATTGACACTTCTGAATATTCCTTTGCCTATGTCGCCAGTTGGAGTAGCGACAAAGAACTGAACGTGCTTAAAGGATCCCTCGATACTATTCAAAAGCAAGCCGCTGAACTGATTACTAGAATTGATACACGCTTTAACGAGCTTTTAAAAGAGCAACTACCCATACCAAACGAACCCTTGACGGTTGCGGAACACACAAAAAATAGTTATGAAGCTTCGGCAGAACGGTCCTTTACCCTTTATCAGCTTAAAGATGATGAAGATAACCATGATCGCCGTTGGGAAAGCTATGAGTCACTTCAAAAGCTTGGAGAGCAGCCAGATATATTGAACTATGTCGCCGTTTATTCGGGTGAAATGGAGCGATCAGCCACCTTAGAAAACATATATCAGGAGTTTAATATCAACAAGCCAGCAGACTTCACCGGACATTCCCTTACTATGAGTGATATTGTTGTAGTCGTTGCAAACGGCGTTCCTACTGCAAATTATGTTGATACTTACGGCTATGTGAGCTGTCCTGACTTTGCAAGGCAGCATGAGCAGAAACTAAATATTGATGATGCTGTTTATTATGGACGAATTGATTTTTTAGGTGCTAAAGGCATCGTCGGTGAAACCATCTATTACAAAGACAAACAATCCTTTGATAAAGAGGTTTCTGAAAGTAATGATGTCGGCAGACCCATAAGCTACCAAGTGTACAATAGTCAACATGGCTTTAAGGATAGCGTAAAGCCACAAAACATGGCTGAACGCATGGCAGCAGCTAAAGAAGTTGCAAAGGAACGCTCCATAGCTCAAAAGCAGAATGGCGATCCTGAAAAGGACAAAAGGCATAACAAAGAAAGAGAGGTACGATGATGTTCACGCGGACAACAAAACATAACAATGTTCAAAGAAACTAAAATATCTAGGCCAAGTCAGGTTATGTAAATAATATAAGGAAGTGAGGTACCCTTTATGAATTATTCAACGACACCAGAAATTTTGGTCGATCCTTCTTTAGCTCTAGATGGCATGGATAACGAGAACTTGTATTTTGACGCATGTAAAACTATTTCTGATTTTACTGGGTTAGAATTATCTAAGTTAGTTTATTTTGTACAGAAGTTCGGGTTGATAACTATCTTGGATAATCCAACGCTAATGGTTATTACAGAAGACCAAGAAACACTATTAAACAATTTAAGAAATATCATTCTTTTTGGAGGTGATGACGAGAATGGAACAAATGTCACTTCTAAATCAGTACGATATTGATAAGGATCAATTTGTAGAATTATTCTCCAAGTTTATAGGGTTAAGTAAAACAAAGATTTACAAGTTTTTGGAGGATAACCCTATCCGTACACTCTTTGAACATCCGACCTCACTTAATGCCACGGAGTCTCAAATAAAAAAGATTGATCAGCTTAAGGAATTGCGTAATTTATATCATAATTTAAAATCCCAAGATAAAGTCTATACGATCAATAGCTCACAAAAAGCTGGAGAATATTTCAAAGAATATTTTGCTGATACGAAAGATAAAGAACGATTTGCTTGTTCCTTTCTGGATAATAGTAATCGAATCATTGCAACCAAGGTTATCTCGACTGGAACAATTAATCAGGCGCCAGTCTTTCCAAGAGAGATCTTAAAATCGGCCCTTTTATATGATTCCAGCTCTGTTATATTGGCGCATAATCATCCAAGAGGTTCAATGTCTCCAAGTCCAGAAGATATCACGGTCACGAAATTAATTGGTGATGCCTTAGCTACTATAAAAATTAGTGTTACCGATCATATAATTGTAGGTGATGACAGCTTTACAAGTTTTGCTGAAAAAGGTCTTGCTTTTACTTCTAATGACAATACTGTTTTTAAGGAACAAAAGGATAGCGTAAAGCCACAAAACATGGCTGAACGCATGGTAGCAGCTAAAGAAGCTGCCAAGGAACGCTCCGCCGTTCAAAAGCAGGACGGCGATCCTGAAAAAGACAAAGGGCATAACAAAGAAAGAGAGGCACGATGATGTTCACTGTTGAAGAAATCACTTTGATGAAAATGTATACCGGTTTCACTCCAAACCGTCAAACCCTTATCAGAAAACTTAAAACTGTAATTCCCCAATTCACTGATGAAGAACAAGAAATGAAAGACCTGACTGGTGGTGTTATCAGAAAGCTAACTGCCATGAATGATAAGAGTTTTGTTAATATTGACTTTTCACTGGCTCTTGATGAAGAAGTGGTAGAAGAATAATATTAAAGTGAAATGGAGGGGTGCAGTATGCAATATTTATCGGGTATTCATGCACTTAATTTGCCTTGTGAATTAGTAACATGCGGAGACTGGCATCAGTCAGCTATCCAATGGGAGCGGTTAAATTTATTGAATAGCGAAAATAGCTTATTTGGAAACTATGGTATTGAACTTAATAAAGAAGTGCCGCGGCATACCGAAGTCTTTAACGTGGCTAACCATATAAGGGCTTTACTGGATTTATTACAGCAGAGCAAATTCAGTATAGCGAGGGGCATGAATAAAGATTTTATTTGCAATGACACATACATGGAAGAAATTTTTAAAAAAGTCACCCTTATGAAAAATGAAGAGAATTGGAGTGCGATAGATCGTTTCATGGGCAAAGAATATTTTTCAAAATGGCTTGAGTACAGGAAGGGGCGGAATCTATGACAAAGGATATAAGTTGGCAAAAAAAGCATCGTGAAGTCATTTCTGATTTTTTGAAGTATCTTAATGGTTGTTCTGATGATTATATTTTAAAAGGCGGAACGTCCTTAATGCTTTGCTATGGACTGGACAGATTTTCAGAAGACATTGATTTAGACGGGAAAGGGGGAATCATAGGAAATATTGTTAATGATTTTTGTGCGGAAAAAGGATATAGTTATCGAGTTGCAAAAGATACCGATACTGTTAAAAGGTATATGGTAAATTATAGTGACACAGGACGCCCGTTAAAAGTTGAGGTATCTTTCAGAAAGAAAGTAATAGAACCAAGTGAGGTTACTAAATTTAACGGTGTCAATGTGTATAAGATAGACAGTATATGCACTATGAAAGCAAACGCTTATAACAGCCGAGATAAAATAAGAGATTTGTATGATCTCTCCTTTATTTGTAATAATTATTGGGAACAATTATCAAGTCCGGTTAAATCAATAGTGCGTGATACCTTGTCTTATAAGGGAATTGAGCAATTCGATTTTCTCATAAAAGACCAATCGGATGAATTGCTTGATAGCAGTAAATTAGCAGATGATTTTTTAAAAATGTATGATAGGTTGAACTTATTGGCTGATGAGAGAGAATTGCAAATTTTAAATAATGCAATTAATAATAGTGACTCGAAGTAGAGAATAGACGAATGGGAGCGCGAGATCAATCAGACGCGAAGTCAAGTAAATAAAGAAAATATTGAAGGAAAAACTCCGATAAAGGGACGAAAAGAGGATCATACAAGATAAAAATTTTCGACCTGTGCGGAATAGATTAACCAATTACTAACACTAATGCCAATTAATGGCTGGACAACCTAACTATAATACAATATGATGGTACTCAGAGCTATATCTTGACGGAGGTAATCTGAGTATGAAGATGAAAATAACAGTTGAAATTGAAAATGCCGATGGTTCGAAAGAGATTAAGCCCATTGTAATTGACACTGAAATTCCTGAATTTG
>JBAQLX010000410.1:0-3082 GCA_049302315.1 Desulfosporosinus sp. | reverse complement strand
TTGGGCATATGAAAAGGCCGACGTTAAGGAATATTGGATAGTAGCGCCAGACACAAAGATTGTCAGTGTATTTATTTTACAGGAGAATAACAGATATGGCCGACCGGAGTTGTATACGGATGCCGATATGGTTAAAGTATCAATTTTTCCCGATCTTACCTGGCTCTTACTCAAATAAGAAGATGAGAAGAAGGTTTCAATAAAACGATACTGTCGTACCAAGCATTTCAAGATATCCGATTACTAATTGATGGGTTTTATCATCGCCTTTGAGTAAGAGCCTAATGAAGGACTAGGAATCCAGCCCAGTATCACTGATGCGGTAGCCGGACTGCAATACTTAGCTGGGCTGAAAGATGCCGGAACGGATCTAGGCCAAGTAAATCCAATCAACATGGCCTCCATAGTCGGGCAAGACGCTGGTTCAACAGTAATGAAATCAAGTGTCAAAGATATTATTGCGCTGATGCAGTACTTGGTGAATATGCGTGATCCTTATTTCACCATTAGCAGTGGTGGTGGTAGATATGCAATACCTCAGCCTGACAAAACATCGTTAACCACAGCTATCGAGTAGCCTTTATAAACGATAGCACCAGCTATTCTATAAATAAGAATACTGGTGCTATTGTCATACCCTTTTTTATCGGACCCAAGGCGCAAAGTAAACGTACACTGAAAAACAGATTTGTAGAGAAGGGCTCCTGGAGACATGTAAGAGGAGCAGCCACAACCCATGTGCCTAACGGGGATGGCACAAAGATTATGGCTGCGGATTAAATGCGGACAGCTCCTAATCGTCGCAGACCGCATTTCGGAGATTATGTTTGGGGTCCTCAATAAGGTGTAACCTTAAACAAAGAGTGACCACCTGGGGTTTAATATGAAGTAAATGTGGTCGCTCAACGTTACGGTTACGATTAAAGAATCGGACAATGGCCTCCATCGTTTCGCAGGCTCAAGCACTACGGCCCTAGACCGATTTTGGGAAACGATGGTTTAACAGGGGAACGATAAAAAGTGAAGAGATCCAGGTTCGGTTACTATCAAGGGTATTCCTCTACAGTCGTCGGCGAGAATAGTACGAAATAACGTTTAGGTAGGGCTATGGAGTGGCCAGCTTAAACCTTGACTCGGTGTGTTAATTTTAAGATTCCTTTGAGGGGGGTGGGGGAGTAAACTTAAGAAGTTACCCTCGCCTGACGCATGATTTACCACACCGGTCAGCCATGATCCACGCCTTGAACATAAAGAAGAGATTTTCACAAGCTGATCAATTTTATCCTTTTAGGCGTTAAAATTATCTTTGGGGTCGGGCTTCCTTGGCCGGGGATAACGTGCCGGTTTCCAGAGATAAGAAAAGTAAAATAAATAACAATGTTTTTTACTTTTAACAATGAGTGACCGACAGCCGGAACGTTTCTTTTAGCCTCCATAGTATGGGCAAGATGCTGGTACTACAGTAATTAAACCGAGTGTCAAAGATATTATTGCTTTGATGCAGTACTTAGCAGAGTTAAGAAATGACTTTTTCTTAGGACAAAAGCTAGTCTCTCATGCTTAGATGTTCAAGGCGCGATACTCAAAAGAGTATAGCGTGCCTTTGCTTTATCATTTATCCAATCGGCGGAACTCGTCGTTCCGCGAAGGTACATGGAACCTGCGCGGAACTCTGACAACGGAAGAATTGTTATCGGACGGGAGACTTTTGTCGAGCAGGGTCTGGATGCTATTGAGAGACTCAATTGCCTTGAAGGAGAGCCGTTGCTTCATCCAAATGGGTGACCAAGAAAATTCGATTTGTAATCCGACTGAGCGCATCCAAGTCAGTTATCGTGCGAACTCTCTCCTGAAGAGCTTGAGACTCTGCACCAAAACGCACTTCGAGATATTGGCAAATAGTTTCTGCTTTTCCTTTTGCTTCACCTTCTACTTTAGCCTCTTTCAGCTTGAATTCTATCTTCTCAAATTCACTGGTAATAGCTCTCTCAAGATTATACCGCATATTCTCCACCTCCTCTGAATCTTCTACTGCTTCCTCTACTCCCTTTTTCTGTTCTTTTGTCATGCCGGATGTGGCTATATTGATTAGCCAGTGTTTGAACATCAGAAATTCTTCAGGACTGATCTTTCTTAACGGCTCGATCATTTTCTCTAATGTTGCCATCATTTCTCCATAGTCTTTCGTTTTGTCAATCAGGAATACCAGTGAAATCAAGTTTGACAATTCCAACAGCTCTTCATCTGGATAACCATTTACATTGAGCAGGATATATTTGAAATCAACTGCATACTCGCCGAATATATCAGAATTCCTTAAATATTCCTTGTAGCTTTTGCACGCTGTCCATCTGTTTGCACCGTTATACAATACCATGGGAACAATGACAGGAAGCTTGAAGTCTTTGGCTTCTGCTACATTCGCATCTATGTCCTTCAAGTATTCTCGCCAGATTTCCATCATGTATTGCAATAGTCTATAGGGCATTTGGTAGTCCACAGATGATTGCAATTCGAACAGTACATAGAAGATGACTTCTTGTTCCTTCACTTTGATTTTGTAGACAAGGTCTGCCTCTTTATCCTTGAAATCCGGCAGTATGAAGCTTTTGTTTACCAGCATCATATTCTCTTCGTCAATTTCCTCTACCCAACCCTGTTTCACAAAAGTATTCAGCAATTGCAGAAATATTCTTCTGCTGGATAGCAGGAATTTGTACCCTCTATCGTGTTTGTCATGTATCGCTTTCTCAGTACTATCATTAATGTCTTCCAATGAAATCTCACCTTCTTTGTATACATATTTTATCATCTTCCTCTTTTTATTACAATTATATCCTCTCCTCTCATCAATCCTGAAATGCAAAATAGCCTTACGATCCGATGTTGGAACGTAAGGCTTGACTGGTTAGATTACACTTCATATTTATTATATATGTCTCAAAGGTGCGCAGACACGTTTTCTTCTCAACTGACTACCTTATATATAAATGTCATGTCTATGATTTCCGCGACACATGATATAATAACTAGCTCCAGGATACCAAATACGCGCTTCCCTCGGCAATAACATCTTCCCCTC
>JBAQLX010000409.1:0-2382 GCA_049302315.1 Desulfosporosinus sp. | reverse complement strand
AGTACGGCAGTCCGGCGCCTGTACCTATAAACACGGCGTCATATCCGTTTTCCATCAGTTCATCCACCGAAGTGATTTTGCCGACCACTTGGTTCGTGAGAATTTCAACCCCCATTTGTTTAAGGTTGGCTATTTCCGTCTGCACAATTTCCTTCGGCAGCCGGAACTGGGGAATCCCGTACATCAAAACGCCCCCGGCAACATGCAGCGCTTCAAAGATCGTCACTCCGTACCCAGCTTTTGCCAAATCACCGGCACAGGCCAACCCTGAAGGTCCTCCCCCGATAATGGCGACACGTTTACCGGTCGGTACCGGCTTCTCAAACGTAAATTCTCCAAATTTCATATCGTAGTCAGCAACAAACCGCTCTAACCTGCCGATAGCCACCGGCTCCCCTTTTTTCCCCAGAATACATTTAATTTCACATTGATTTTCCTGGGGACAAACTCGACCACAAACGGCAGGCAAAGAATTTTTAATTTTCAAAACCTGACCGGCTTCCAGAAAATCTCCTTCAGCAACCTTGTTAATAAACTCCGGAATGAGAACTCCGACAGGACATCCCGTAATGCATAAAGGTTTCTTACAGCGTAAACAGCGTTTTGCTTCTTCCACAGCCGTTTCCTGTGTGTAGCCCAAGGCTACTTCATCGAAGTTATGTCCCCTAACCTGAGGATCTTGACAGGGCATTTTATGACGAGGGATTATTACTTTTTTTGTCTTCTCAACATCCTCTGCCATTAGTGGCGCCCTCCTTCGTGGTTACATTCCAGCCGAGCCCTGGCCCGATTCTCTTCGTCCCTATAGAAGGTTAAACGTTGCAAAGCTAAATCAAAATCCACCAGATGTCCATCGAATTCCGGTCCATCCACACAGGCGAATTTGGTTTCATTGCCAACACTAACCCGGCAAGCACCGCACATTCCGGTTCCGTCAACCATAATTGGATTCAAGCTGACAATCGTTTTGATCTCCCGCGGCCGGGTATAATCCACAATTGCTTTCATACATGGCACAGGGCCAATTGCCCAAATCCTATCAACCTGATGTCCTTGTTTTAAGACATGAATTAACCCGTGTGTTAGGAACCCTTTAACGCCTCGGCTGCCATCATTCGTGGTAATAACTACTTCGTCGCTTACGGTACGCATTTCTTCTTCTAAAATCAAAAGATCTGCACTCCGTGAACCAACGATAGAAATTACACGATTCCCAGCAGCTTTTAAAGCCCGGGCGATCGGATAAATGGGGGCAACACCCAGACCAGCGCCTATGCACACAACAGTACCGTAGTTTTCAATTTCGGATGGGATACCCAATGGTCCCACGAAATCCAGAAACTCATCCCCTATATTCATGCCAATAATGCGGGCTGAAGAATAGCCTACATCTTGCACAACAATTGTGAGGGTACCTTTTCCTCTGTCAAAGTCCGAGACTGTGAGCGGAATGCGTTCACCAATCTCATCGATACGAAGAATAATAAATTGGCCAGGCTCTACTTTGGCGGCAATAGCCGGTGCTTCAACTTCCAGCAAGGCAATAGCCGATGACAATTGTCTTTTTCCAACAACGCGGTACATTTGACTCCTCCTCAATGACCTGATAATTTTCCACATATAACTTATTTATTCGGGATGTTAAAGCTGTTTTCCTTTAAATGCTACACATTATATCATTAAATGCTGCAGATTTGTATATTATTATGCACAGCAAACTACTGGCGCCAAAGGGGATAATTGTCACTCATTGTGCAGAAAAAGAAAATCGTTAATTTATAATGACCCCAAAATCAACAATTCCCAAAGGTTAGTCTAAAACGAGATGCTTCGCTCATCGTGTTTAACTGGTCTAGATAGTTGAGATTGGTCTGTAATATAAATCAAAATATTCTGATTAACAAAAAAAATAAACTAAGTTTTGTAAAACTTAGGTCACAAATAAAGACGCGTAAAATTAGCCATCTCATATAATCCTCCTTCTCTAATACGGAAGGCCCTACCATTTCTAATAGAACCCATTGGCCTGTTGTCATATGCAATGCACCCAGACAATTCAGCTTGGAGTATATATTACACTACCTACTATATAATAAATCACATTCTTGGTTATTGCAATAAAACCTTGGGCGCATTAAAACCTCTTTAGGGTAGAAATTGTGGTAACTGAAGATTATCAGCGAAATAATATAAGAGCCCAAAACAATTACTTGATTACGACCCTTTTCGTTCCAGTTTCGAGATACTAGCGACGATACCGTCAAGAATTCCATTTACGAACTTTGCCGATTCCTCGCCCCCAAATCTCTTCGCCAATTCGATCGCTTCATTGAGGCTCACTCGTCCAGGAATCTCCGGACAGAAAAGAATCTCATACGTTGC
>JBAQLX010000408.1:0-3466 GCA_049302315.1 Desulfosporosinus sp. | reverse complement strand
TTCCTGCGCTTTGTGGTAAGTGAAAAAATGCAAAACAGCAAGGCAATCTTGTATAATATTAGCAATTGTATTAAGATGGAAATATAAGAATTATGTAGGATATGACCTGTTTCTTTTAAGGAGGACTCAAACTGACGGAACACAAGTTATATAGGGTTGGGATTTATTGCAGGCTCTCTTAAGACGACGACATCAGGGGAGGCGAAAGATGGTAGTAGAATCAATTTGCATAGTTTTGAAATTGTACATAAAAGGAGGTCAGCTTTATGGGGCAAATATATACGACAAATGAAATAAGAGAAAAGTTACTGCCGATATTTAACACAATCCCCTTAGAAAAGGCTATCCTTTTTGGGTCTTATGCTAAGGGGAACCCCACATCTTCAAGCGATATTGATATTGTTATTGATAGCAGTGGTAGAATCAAAGGTATTGACTTTTTTGGCGTTCTTGAGGATATGACGGAGGCCCTCGGTAAACCAATTGATCTGATAGAAGCATCTCAAATTATTCGTGGAGGCAAACTGCAACGAGCAATTGAGGAAACGGGAGTAATTATTTATGAGAGAACATGATAAAGTCATTCTTGATAGGATTAAATACAATGCTCTTCTCACCGTGCAATTTAAAGGAGATATGGATTTTAGTGGATTTTCAAAAGATGCGAAAACCATAGCTGCATGTGTCTTTAGTTTGAGTCAAATTGGTGAACTGGTTGGCAAGCTGGACAACCAGTTTGTGGAAGAAAATAATCATATTCCATGGCGAAAAATTAAAGGCCTGAGAAATAAAATCGTACATGACTACGAAGGAATACAACTCAACATTGTTTGGGATGTTCTGGTGGATTTTGTTCCACAGTTAATTGAAGATATTAACAAATTGTTGTAAAACGTACGTTGGAAAGCTACCTTGTGTTTTACGTTGTGAAGGGTGACACCGTACAGATCCGCCGTATTCTCTATGGCAAACGCAATTATGAATGGATTGTATTGAATACGTAGTCGTAAATGCACTGCAAGAAATTTGCGGTGCTTTTTATATTATTACTTTAGCCATGTAATGTAATGGCGGCTTTCTATAAGGTTATTACCCGTCTTTCGCACCCATAATTTGTTAAATTACAAATACAGGTAATTTATTTTTCTGGACTCTCACCGCCCCTTGTGATATTCTAAACTTAAAGCTTTTCAGTTTATCAAGGGGGGGAATACTCTTATGGAACTTGGAGCTATTTTCGAACACATCCAGCGACTGCCAAAACAGGCTCAACCCGTATTGTTAGGCGGATTAAAGTTGACTGACGCCAAGTACACACCTGCCGGAGCTGTCCTTACTGCGATGTATTTGCTTACGGCACTTGGTGTTTTGCACCGAATTGATCGGGTGTTGGGCGAAAAACATACATCCCTTGAATATCTGAAGAATGAAATGGCTACAGGCCGAAAACAAGTCCCAAGCAGCGGCATTTTGATTGGCTTACTTGTTGCCGATATGCTTGCCTACCCGAAAAGAATCGCCCGCGTTTACGAAGTTCAGACCCTGGCCAAAGCATGGCATACGGATAAACTTCTCGGCATTGATCCGGATCTTTTGAATGATGATCGCCTACTTCGAACCCTCTCCAAGCTGGGTGTGAACCCATCTGACATGCGAGACATTTTGCAGGGCATGACCTTGGATGTCTCTGATCAGTTTAAGATACGTCTCTCCCGGTTTTTCGTGGACGGGTCTGTTTTACAACTTGACGGAGTTTTTGCACAAGCAAGCAAAGTCTGCCCCGGTCGAGGGCAAGATTCACTCAGCCAACTTGTCACAAGCTTGGTTGTCGCCTCCGGTTCCAAACTCCCGGTCTCATTTGACGTACTGCCGGGAGGTACCAATGATAGTACAACCTTGCCTAAGGCGCTAATCGCCATGGATCGGGTAGCGCCACCCGGTCCCATCGAGTGGATTGCCGATCGCATCTTCCCGACCGCAAAAAATATCCTCTTTCTGCAAAACCAGAAGCAGCGGGAGTATCGCTTCATTGCGCCACTGAAAACAGGCGTCTCCGAGAAGCGGTTCCGTGAGCTCGTGGAGCAAGCGTGGGATCAGGAGCAGTGGAAAAACATTAACTACCGAAGCGCCGAGGAAATTCGCAAAAAAAGGGAGCGCTCGTATCAGGCTTATGAAACGGAATGGACCTTGACCGACATTGAAAAACCGGAACTGCCGCCGGGTCAAACCCGACGCCCCAAAGGATCGATCATCTACCATGAAGTGACCGTACGCTGCGCGGTTTATCGCCACGGATTCAAGGCCAAGCAAGAGTTACAAAACCGAGAGAAGCAACGTGAAGTCTGCGAAGTGGCACTTGAGAAATTTTCAAAGAAACTGAACAAACGCAACCTGCAAACACTCTCAGAATGCGAGCAAGCAGGCGTTCGTCTTCTGAAAGAGTTTCCGAAGGTAAAACCGTTTGTCAATTTGGAGTTATCGGAAAATACCCATAAAGCGGTAGTGTTATCGTGGACCTGGGATGAGGACGCTTACACAAGACAGAAACGTTATGACGGTATTTTCGCTATGCTCACGAATCATCCGCAAGAAGATGTTTCCGCTAATGAACTACTCTGTCGCTATCGAGACCGCAACCAGGTCGAGATGAATTTCCGTGATCTTAAAGGTCTGCTCGATTTAGAGCGCATCTTTATGCAAATTCCCGAGCGAATCGATGCCTACTTGTTTATTAAAGTTCTGGCCTATTTCGTGCTGGCCTTTCTCCGTTGGTATGCGGAAGAACATGGATACGGCAAAATGACCGAGTCGAAAATTCAGGATCAACTGAGTGAGCTGGGCATTAGTCGGATTAGCATCGAGCCTTTGGGAATCGACAAGTGGTCAGTGGCTAATGATAATCCTTTGACAATATTTTTTCGTTCTTCCCTTCGACTTCCTGATCCTCATGAAATAATCAAGATGCTCAATGCTTTGACAGATGCTGAACGACAGATTGAATTGTGGCTTCAAGAATGGAAACAGACACAAAAGACCAACATTATCGCACCTCAGATCAATTCAGGCTAATATAACCCAATAATCCATTGGATATTTATTCCATATTCCCTTTTTTAATGTGCGAAAGACGGGTTTGTTAAAGCTTTTGAAACCAATCTCTTCCATTTGCCGGATGAAAGTCCATTGACTGAAGGGGCTATTATTGCCGATGCCGTTACCGCGCCGTTCGCTGCTGTAAAAAATCGCTCCGGGTTGCAACCTGGAGGCTCGTTACTTGTCTATGGCGGTGGCGGGCTGGACTTAAACCTTGTCCAAATCGGTACTGCAATGGGCGCCTCTGGAGATGGAACAAATGACACTTGAAATTGCGGACCAAAAATCCCGCAAGCCGCGGATTGATTTTCATGTTCATCTGGGGTTATACACCTATTACCAACCGTGGGTAACTGAGTGGTTGAAGCAAGCT
>JBAQLX010000407.1:0-4804 GCA_049302315.1 Desulfosporosinus sp. | reverse complement strand
CTCATTGGCATGGTATTTTTCATGTCGATAGTCTTTACCGCTATCGCCTTAATATCAACTCATGCCTTATTAGGGCATGCTGAAACCTTCATGCAACAAGCCTACGGAGAGCGCTTGAATCGGCTCTTAAGTGTTTACTATGAGGGCCATGGGGGTTGGGTGGGGGTGCAGGACTATGTCTTGAAGATTACGGAGGCACCCGATCAGGAATTTGGACGCCAGCCCCGTGACCCCCAACGTTTTTTGGTATTTGACCAAGAAGATAAAGTCATTGTGGACCCGGCTAATAAAGATCTTGGTAAACCTCTTGCTGAATTTCCGGTAGATAACAAAATCGAGAAACAATGGCAGGAAATTAAGGTTGGTGAACAAACGGTGGGACATTCATTGCAAGAGCAACGTCCTAGCGTCATGAATGGTAGATTGGCAATAACCATTGGAACCTCGATCATCCAAGCGATGCTCATTGGGTTGATCCTCACGTCCTTAGTGGCGTTATTGTTAGGACTCTTGTTGACCCAACATATTACACAACCCTTAAACCGTCTTATGGTGGCTGTGCGCAAAGTGGGAAAAGGGGATCTCTCATCTCGAGTTGAGGTGAAGGGAAACGGAGATATTGCGATTTTAGCCCAGGATTTCAACCGGATGACTGAGCAATTGACCCGTAACGAGGAAGTAAGGCGCAATATGGTGGCGGATATTGCCCATGAATTGCGCACGCCGCTTGCGGTTATTCTCGGAAAACTGGAATCAATTCAAGAAGGGGCGCTTCCTTCCACACCGGAGACTATTCTCCCAATTCAGGATGAGACGCTGAGGCTTATTCGTTTGGTGCGAGATCTTCAACAGTTGAGTCTCGCCGAAGCCGGTAAATTGCCGATGGCGTTGCAAGCGGTCGATCTCAAACAGGTTGTGGAGAGAATAACTGAGCAGTTCGCCATAGAATTCGAGGAACGAGGGCTGAAGGTCGAAGTTGTCGGAGAGGCGCCGGAAATCATTGGCGACCCAGACCGTTTAACCCAGGTCTTTGTAAACTTGATTGGCAATGCTCTTTTGCATACATCCCCAGGAGGATTTCTTCGGGTGTCGTTAGCAGAGGCGGAAAGGCCCGGAGACGAAGGGACGATCAACGAGGAAAATACGAAACGAATACGTGACGTCTTCCGGCGTAAAGAGGAAAAAGCGGAGGGTGCGAATCGCAGGGATGGAAATACCGCTGACGATTTGCGATCGGACGGTTGGGTCCAAGTGACGGTTGAAGATTCTGGAGAAGGGATTCCAGAGGAAGAACTCGAGCATATTTTTGACCGTTTTTACCGTGTGGACAAAGCGCGCGAGCGGGAAAACGGTGGAACGGGTTTAGGACTCGCCATTGCCAAGGAGTTTATCCAGGCACACGGTGGGGTTATTCAAGTGCAAAGTAAACAGGGTGTGGGCAGCTGTTTCCGGATTTCATTACCCATTAATCGGAATGTAAAGTGTTAAGGGAGTTCCTTGACAAGATCTTAAGAATCCCGTCGCTGTTTGATCAGATAGCTGTTATTTATTTTGCAATTGTATCAATTCACAACGAACAGTTCAATTATCACGATTACCCCAACAGACGGCACGGGGAATTATCTTGAAGTGGCAGCGTCGATTGATCAGGCAGATATTGCGCAGGTCAAAATAGGACAGAAAGTGGATATTACCCTGGACGCATACCCGGATGAACATAGTGGCGGGACGGTAAGCTTAGTTGCCCTTCAAGGAACAACCGCTTCAAATGTGACAACTTTTGTAATGTAAATTCAATAAATACTGAGATAAAGAAGGAAACTTTTGAGAGAATGGCGAAAATAAATTGGACTGGTTAACCAGTCCATACCACTATATATTATTTCGCGCATAGATATAGAAGAGGGTATTGGGAAGAAGGGATTTTGGTGGGTCTGGATCGGAAAAGCGGTATAAACTATTAAATGTAATAGTCCCTAAAACAAGCGGGTTTGCATTCAGCGATTAAACGCTGATTCAGCCCAGTGAGGACAATTTGCGTGGGGAGTTGCCAAAATGTAGGACTGTCAGAAGTGTTTTGCTTGAAATAAAGGGGGGAAGATTTGAAGAAACAACGTGTGATCGGTATTTTTGACTCTGGGGTCGGCGGACTTACCGTAATGAAAGAGATTCTCAAGCAACTACTGGATGTTCGGATCGTATATTTTGGAGATACCGCTCGGGTTCCCTATGGAAACCGTTCCCGCGAAGAGCTTATCCATTTCGGGGAACAAATTGTTGCTTTTCTGGTTGGGCAAGGGGCGGAGGTGATTATTGTTGCCTGTAATACCAGTTCAGCAACAGCGCTTCCTTTTCTGCGTGAACAGTTTGACATACCGATGATCGGTATGATTGAACCAGGGGCTCGATTGGCTGTCGAAAAAACTATAGCTGGAAGAATCGGACTGATTGCTACGGAAACTACCGTGCGCAGCAAAGCTTATACGTCCAGCGTGAACCGAGCGTTGACGAAAGGGATCTTACCTGAAGACTTGGTGCTTCGGAAGGCTTGGCAAAAAGGAGAGCAGGCTATAGCAATAGTTAAAGCGCAGGGTTGTCCTCTCTTTGTCCCCTTGATTGAGGCTGGACTGGCTAATTCCGTACAAGCCCGAGGGATCGCTCAAACGTATCTAACACCATTAAAGGAAGCCCGCGTGGATGCCCTTATTTTGGGGTGCACGCATTATCCTTTTCTCGAAACAGTTATTCGGGAGTTGCTTGGCGAAGACGTCTTGATCATCGATCCAGCTTTGGCTGTTGTGAAAGAGCTTGAGATATTGCTTCGACATATGGAGGAGTGGGAACGGTCAGGTTTGATTGTTTCTCCATCTGCTTCGGCCCTAGGTAATATCCATAGTCGAAGCCGCTATTTTGTGAGTGGAGATCCGGGCCTTTTTCGACATGTTGGAAATACGCTCCTGCAGGAACCGATAGATCATGTGGAGCAAGTAATTCCAGGTGAATAATGATGGCATAGCACACTGCTTTCCGATTTGCCACGATAGTCTCCAGTGGAGATTATCGCCGTAGGCGGGTTCTTTAAAAGAGTACTATCGCCGAAGGATGTACCCCCCCTTTTTGCATCAAACCGCTTGAGCCCTAGTTTGGCACAAGACATCATATGGTGAACGATATAACGCAAGTTCCCTATTAAGGAGTAAACAACGATTATGGGTAAAATCGGGTTAACAACGACGGTGCCGGTTGAAGTAATTTTCGCAGCGGATGATACACCGGTTGATCTGAACAATATTTTTATTACAAGTTCGGAAGCGATGCATCGAGTGGAAGAAGCGGAGATCGCGGGTTTTCCGAGGAATGTGTGCGGTTGGATTAAGGGTTTGTATTCGACGGCATTGCATAATCCAGATATTCAGCGCATTGTTGCGGTGACCCAAGGAGATTGCAGTAATACTCACGCCCTGATGGAGACATGGGAAGTGGAAGGGATTGGAATTATCCCTTTTGCTTTCCCGTATGATCGAGATCCGGACATGCTTCGTCTTCAAATGGACAAGCTAATTGGAACTTTAGGCACAACTTGGGAGGGTGTGAATCTGCAAAAGAAGCGCCTAGATCAGGTTCGGGCTTTGGCGTGGGAAATTGACCGGCTGACGTGGGAAGAAAACCGGGTGCGAGGGTTTGAAAACCACCTCTTTCTTGTTTCTTGTTCGGATTTTAATGGCGACCCTGAGGGCTTTGCCTGTGAGATGGAGGAATTTATTCAAACGGTGCGCGAGCGGGAGCCCTTTTCTGAGCGGGTTCGTTTAGGATCACGGAGAAAGGGGCGTGAAATTCGACTTGGTTTTATCGGGGTTCCGCCTATTTTCCCAGCAATGTACGATTTCTTAGAAGAACACGGAGCCCGTGTTGTTTTTAATGAAGTCCAGAGACAGTTTACGATGCCCTTTGAGACGGACGACGTCGTGGAACAGTACCGCTTATACACGTATCCTTATAAAGTATTTCAACGAATTGAGGATATCGCCCGGGAGGCGGAGCGCCGCCAACTTGACGGAATCATTCACTATACGCACAGTTTTTGCTATCGCCAGATTGAGGATCTGATTATACGAAAAAAGCTGGATTACCCGATTCTAACTGTGGAAGGGGAAAATCCAACGGGATTGGATGCGCGGAGTAAAATGAGGATAGAGTCTTTTTTGTCTATGATCGGAGGGTCGTAAGACACGCCTCTCGGCCATGCGCTCGTCGTGCCGTGTGATCACGGCCCTCTGGGCTGGGCAGAGGGGGTGAGGCAGTCCGCAGAGCTACAATGGATCGCAACTCTCTTAAGGGGTTGCTAGGGAAAGAATTTGAACATGTTGGCAGGAGGGGGTGACTCATGTCTGAACAAACCATTTGTGGAATTGATTTGGGGAGCCGGAGTGTGAAGATCGCCCTCATGAGGGGGCGGATTGAGGGGGAAGGTTTTGAGATCCTTCGCTTAGAAAGCTTGGATACGATCCGTTTTTACCGGGAGTATGGGCGAAAGTCGGGAGAAAAACTGGTCGTGGACTTTGAGGCGTTAGGACTACCAGTGGCGGATCGTTTAGTTTCCACCGGTTATGGGCGTAATACTTTGGAACTCGTCGGCGGAGAGGCTATTCCCGAGCTTAAGGCACATATGTTGGGAGCGCTTTATCAGACGGGGCTGAAGGATTTTATATTGGCTGATCTTGGTGGGCAAGACAGTAAAATCATCCAGGTCCGCAAGGGTAAAATGATCGATTTTATGACGACTGATAAATGTGCGGCATCTTCT
>JBAQLX010000406.1:0-18085 GCA_049302315.1 Desulfosporosinus sp. | reverse complement strand
GGGGTTGGCTTAAACGGTTCACTTTGCAATTTCATTTCATTCATGGCTTGGCTAGGACGTTGGCTGGTTACGAAGAGCCAGGAATACACGTTTCTATGCTCAGCCACGGAATTCTCGGTCGCTCCTAATCCCCCATAAGCCCCAAGCCTGAGAAAGTTTCTTAGCTTAGAGAGTACGGAGAGAGGAGCCGCGTCAATGAGCGCAGGCGATAAGGCGTTAAGAACCGCGTTGGGACTTGTCCAAGGATGGACTGATGTCGCGGTGCCATGGACTCGAACAGGACGTTCGAGATTAGAGCGCTGGCCATGGACGGCCGAGTGTCCCTGTAGCCACGGATGGCGGGAAGGGACCGCCGCCAAGGATGGCTAGGCGCCGTACGGCGAGGAGCGACGCACATCCAGAGAAGCCCCGAGGTTACGCGGTTTAGCCTTAGCGACAAGCGAATAGCGATGAAACGTGTGCGAACGTGCTACGACACTTTCTCACAAAACTTTATAATCATTATCTCTAACAAAAAACCGGGATCACCACCCCCAGTTTTTAACGCCAAGTCTGTGTTTAAGCACTCAGACAACGCCTTGGATAGTTGTTCCGTCGATAACCTAACGGATTGTTGCCAGACTTTTTGCGCTTCATAAGGCGAAATTCCTAATACGGAGGGGGCCTCGGCAACATTTCCCCCGCGCCTACGCAAAGAGTCACACCCCAAGAGAAGCCGGACTTGACGAACCAGCATCCCTAAGACCTTTAAGGCAGGTTCTTTACGCAACACCTCACGCAAGGCTTGTAAGGCCTTGGCAGCGGATCGACCGGCCACCGCATCCAAAAGATCAAAGATGCTCATTTCAATCGATTGGGGAGTTATAGCTTTAATATCCTGAGAAGTGATCTCCTGGCTCTGCCCTACAAATACAACGAGCTTATCTAATTCTTGACATAAAACGCCGGTATGGTGTCCAGTCCATTCAATAAATTGGGAAGCTACTTGAGTATTCATCGATTTTTCCCGTGCTTTTAATTCCGACTGAACCCAGACCAGCCATTCCTGCGGTCGTTTCGGTGCGCAGAATTCCATGATCTCCCCGGTTTTAACTAAAGCCTTATAAAACTTTCTCCCTCTATGCACACTTTCGGCGATAAACAAAAGACACGTCGTGGGATTGGGGTTAGTAAAGTAGTCTAAAAACGGCTCCAACTCTGTCGTCTGGCCGTCTTGGAAATAGGTTACATCTTCAACGATAACGAGGCGATTGGCAAAAAAAGCCATCGTATTGGCCCGCTCTACAATGATGGCCGGAGACAACTCCTTTGCAGAAACTTGTTCAATCCCGCTTCCAGACGGATCTGTCATAAAATAGAACGACTTAAGGACTTTCAACCCCTCTTGAATTAAGAAACGATCATCCCCATACCACAAATAAACGGTTGGAATCTTCCCCCTCGCTACGTTTTCCTTAATTCGTTCAATTTCACGCATATTTGCCACCCCCTTTGCTTATTTTAATAGAGACTTTCAATAAAAGCCAGATAAGAACAATTATAGATTCTCATCATAAAGAAAAAAGCCCTCCACGGATCGTGGAGGGACAAAAGAAAGAGGAGGAGAAAAGAGATGTTCCTTGCTATTGTTACCCATTTTTTACCTTTCATACATTCCGGGAATATTTTTCGGAAATACCTTGATAACTATAGTATGACCTTATGAATTTCTTATTACGCCAAAACATATTAACGACCAGGGATGATTTCCGCCCCATGTTCTCCGAGCAAAAGCCGTAACGTACCATGTTCATCCGTCCGATAAACCGGGATGTGACGTTCTTCCCAATACTGCAGTACTTCCGGCGAGGGATGTCCGAACGAATTTTTCCCCACCGAAATCCATACGGCTTGGGGATGAATCTCATTCAGCCAAGGTCTATCCAAGGAAAACCGGCTCCCATGATGCGGCTCCTTAAAAATATTAGTTTCTAAATCTACGCCCGTCTCGTATATTTCTTCCATTTCTTCCTGCTCCATATCCGCCGTGAGCAAGACGCTTTGCCCTAAATAGTTAAGCTTTAACACCAAGGAATTATTGTTCTGGTCAGAATGCGTCCCCGTGAGAACCTGATGCGGACCCAACACGTCCAACCAGGCCCCTGAATCAAGATCGATCCGATCTCCCACCTGAAGTATTCTTAGCCCCTCAGTCTGATTTATTAGTTCAGTGGGCAGTCCTTCCTGCCATTCTTTATTTTCCAGTCGATCACCTACAGCAGGTACCCCTACCCAGTCTGTCGGGATATTGGCGAGCACCGCCCGAACTCCGCCAATATGATCCTGATGTTCATGAGTAATCAGTAAGGCATCCAAGTGTCCAATTCTGCTGTGCAATAAATAAGGAAGAACAATGCGCTCCCCGGCATCGAACCGTTCACTTCGCGGTCCCGCATCCAACAGGATAGCATGTTGCTGAGGCGTTCGGATTAAGATCGCATCCCCTTGCCCCACATCAATCATGACCACTTCCAGATCGTTCTGTGAATTCCAGGGACTCCACAGGAATATAAAGATCAGCAGTATGCCGACCCAACGAACGAATAACCTTTTTCTTAATATTGAACTCTGAGACATTTTCAAGATCACACGTTGCGCTGCTTGACGAATTCCCGAAGGGCATCGTTCCGCCAACTTCGCAGCGCTTGTCCTTAACCCTCTGCCAAGATGAATCAGCCTCACCTTAACGATAAATAGCACGCGCTCTTTTCCCCACAGGACGGTTCCAATTCCGCCGTACCAAATTAACCAAAAGAGGGGGCCGGGGTTTAACACCCAAACATCAGCGAACGGTAATTCAGCCAACATCTTTAAAATCGTATTCGTCCCGGCTAAAAGCCATAAACTCACCTGAAACAAAGGCGCAGACAGCACCCCAGAGAAAGAGAGGAGCACCCCGATGAGCCCCACTTCGAGCACACTGCCTAAAATAAAAAGGATAAAGACATTCGCCAAAAATCCGATCAAAGATAAACGATGAAAAGCCGAGATCAACAGCGGAAGCGTCGCCACTTGCGCCGCTAATGTGCCGGCAACAGCGAAACGAAATAGATTGGGCAGACGTTCAAGCAACTTCACCTTGAGAATCCGAGGGGTGAGTACAACAATTCCCCAGGCAGCTGCAAAGGATAGTTGAAAACCAAGATCCTGAATGATTAAAGGATTCTGCATAAATAGCCCTACCGCTGCAAATAACAACCACCGCAGCGTAGCCACCTGCCCACGCCCCAACCGTCCAAGTAGAACTACAATACCTAAAACAGTCGCTCTGACAATCGGGGCATTTCCCCCACAAAGCGCAGCATAAAGCAAAAGTACCAGGATCGTTACGCTGATCCGCATTTGCTTGGGCAAAAAACTCAGGAGCAGCCAGGAAAGTCCCAGCACAAAGACCACATTAGATCCCGAAGCCGCAAAGACGTGAAGTACGCCGGTTACTTTGTAGCGTTCTAAAATAGAATTCGGAATACGACTGGAATCTCCGAAGAAGATCCCCTCTAAGACCCCTGTTTCCTCAGAATCCCAGGCCTGAAGCCGACTTCGAACCTGCTGGCGAATCTTCCAGGTTAGACTTGGCTCCCCCGCAGAAAGCAGTACTGCATCCCCTTGCGCGCTTAGGGTGCCACTTAACCCCCTAACCCCATAATAAAGACGTAGGTCGAACGCACCAGGTGTTCCGACCGACTTGGGTCTTTCCAAATGCGCATAGAAACTTACCCGGTCTCCGGGCTGTACCCGCTTCCACTCTGCAGGAATCTGCCCAAAATTATCCGCATAAACCGTTAGCCGATAAGTCTGGCCTATTAATTCTTCAGTTCCCACTTCTTCAGCGCGTACTATTCCCACAGCCCTATCCTCTGCGATATTCCAATCCTTTAATAGACCGACAATCTCCACATGATCCAAGGTGATAGGTTGTGGCAAAGTACGCTCCGCAAGTGCTCCATACCCGAAGCCAAGCAAGAGACTTACCCCAAGTAAAAGAATCTCCGGGCGAAACACGCGGCCAAAAAAATCCCGTGGTCGCCACAAGACAAGGCGTACCCCCAGCAATACGAGAACCCCAAAAACCCAAAGACGTACCTGTTCCGGTAAATACGCTCCACTGAGGCCCCCGATCAAGAGGGTTGCCGCTCGCCCGATCCAGAGGTCTTTCATGGGTTAACCGTCACTTGGGAAGCCATTTTCTCATAGGTTATAACTCCTATACCTGAAACATTTTTCAAGTCTTCCGCCCGGGCAAACGGCCCGTGTTCTGTCCGGTATTGAATAATGCGTTCCGCTAACACCGGACCGACGCCGGGCAGCTTGTCCAGTTCAGCTGCTCCGGCGGTATTGATATTAATCTTCCCATTTGCCGGTGCTATTGGATTCGCTGCCGTTGTTGGATTTATGTTTGGGGACGCACCCACGCCCCCAGCATTCATCGAATTAACCCCTATCGTGGACTCCGGGGAAATCGGGAGGACCTTGTACGGTACATTAACCTTTTGCCCATCCTTAAGCTTTTCAGCCGGATTCATACTCTCCAGGTTAGCCTCCAGCAAAGGACAGACCTGCTTCAAGGCATCATCTAAGCGGGCATCCGGGGCTAAATGGACAAGCCCTGGTTTCTCAACTGCTCCGGCCACATAAACAACGATCTCTCGGCTTGAAACCGTTTTTTGAAGATAGGCATTGGAGCCATGAGGTAGAAAGAGCTTCCAAATGGCAAAAATCACAAGTCCTATGAGCGCTAACCACCAAACATAGCGAAGCTTACGTTCCATACCCAACTGCCCCCTTCCTGTTCTTTATTTCCTCAATGCTTTATCCATATATCAAGCAATCCACAACAGATGATCCGATGGCTGCAAACCCTCTCACTTCGAGTAACCATAGTTCATTTGATTCCGCTTTATTCCTTCTTTTTCCTGCTGCGAGATCTGATTTATCCTGTCGAATTTGGCAGTTTCGAATAATGGATCACATCACTTAGGGATCAATTGTAAGTTTTACTCGTCAAAAAAAGCCCAACTATCAGGTTGACTGATTGCTGAGCCGTAACTATTCCGAAGCAGTACCGAACGCTGTGTCACACAAGTCCCCCACAAGTCCCTTACTTAACGACGATATTGACCAACTTACCCGGCACTGTTATGACCTTGACAATAGCTTTGCCTTGAATCCATTCACTGATTGCAGGCTGAGAAATCGCCGTTTTTTCCAACTCCGCCTTGGAAATATCAGCGGACACAATCATCCGGTCCCGGACTTTCCCATTCACTTGAAGAACAACTGTTATTTCGTTTTGCACTAGAGCAGCTTCATCCGCTTCAGGCCAGGGCTGTTGGTGAATGCTCTCCGTATGCCCAATTTCCAGCCAAAGCTCTTCCGTGATATGCGGAGCAAAGGGAGCCAGGAGTAACAGAATTGCTTCAACCGCCTCCCTGCCGACCGCCGTATCCGCTGTAGGCTGTTCCTTATAAATATACAAAGCGTTGACCATTTCCATGATGGTACTGATCGCCGTGTTAAAATTAAAGCGCGTTCCGATGTCTATCGTCACCCTCTGAATAGCCAAGTGAGTTTGACGGCGCATTTCTTTACTGACTGCATCCAGGCTCCCCCAATGGTCCGCTTGGTCAGTCGACGGGGATAAGTGATTTAGGGTTTCCTTGATAACGGACCCATATTGAGCGACCAGACGCCAAACGCGGTTCAGAAAACGATAACACCCTTCAACCCCTTGATCACTCCACTCCAGGTCTTTCTCAGGTGGAGCAGCAAACAAGATAAATAACCGTGCCGTATCCGCCCCATAGTTCCTAATGATTACCTCCGGGCTCACGATATTCCCTTTGGATTTGGACATTTTGGATCCATCCATGCAAACCATTCCCTGGGTAAGCAAGTTTTGGAACGGTTCATCCGCTTTCACGTAGCCTAAATCCCGCAAAGCCTTGGTAAAGAAGCGTGCATATAGAAGGTGCAGAATGGCATGTTCCACCCCACCGACATACTGATCCACGTTCATCCACTGATTCACCGCAGATTTGGCGAAAGGGGCTTCCGTGTTGCGGGGGTCAGTATAACGCAGAAAATACCACGAAGAACAAACAAACGTATCCATCGTATCCGTCTCCCGCCGGGCGACTCCCCCACACTGAGGGCAGGTTGTTTCTGTGAAAGATACTGAGGAGGCTAAAGGATTTTCCCCAGCTTTAAAGACGACATCTGGTGGGAGCAAAACGGGCAGCTGTTCTTCCTGCACCGGTAATGTTCCACAGGATTCGCAATACACAATTGGAATAGGCGCACCCCAATAGCGTTGCCGAGAAATGAGCCAGTCCCGCAAACGGAAGTTGACTTTCCGTTGACCCTTACCACGGCACTCCAGTTCATCGGCAATCCGTTCCAAACCTTCATTACTATCCAGACCATCGAAGGAACCAGAATTAACCATAACCCCTTCCTCCGTGTAGGCACCCTCGAGCGGTTGATCTTTCGCCTCCGGTGCACTACCTGCAGGAACAATAACGGAACGAATCTCCAAACCATACTTCTTAGCAAATTCAAAGTCCCGGTCATCGTGAGCGGGCACGCCCATAACCGCGCCCGTTCCGTATTCGAGAAGCACGTAGTTAGTAATCCAGATCGGCACTTTTTCCCCACTCAGTGGATTAAGACAATACGACCCGATGAACAGCCCTTCCTTTTCCGCCTCCGCAGAAGTCCGGGCAATTTCATTGAGTCCCTGCATCTTTTTAATAAACGCCCCCACAGCAGCTTCATATTCCGTCCCCTTGGCCAGCTCTATGACCAAGGGATGTTCTGGAGCTAAGACCACATAACACACCCCAAAAAGAGTGTCGATCCGGGTGGTATACACAGAGATCTTCCCCGGGCGTTCAACCAAGGAGAAATCGACTTCCGCCCCTACAGAACGACCGATCCAGTTGCGTTGCATGGTTTTTACCTTTTCCGGCCATCCCGGCAACTTATCTAAATCCTGAAGTAAAACATCCGCATAATCGGTGATTTTGAAAAACCACTGGGCCAAGTTTTTCTTAGTAACTATGGTATTACACCGTTCACATCCTCCATCCACAACTTGCTCATTGGCAAGTACCGTGCAACAAGACGGACACCAGTTCACGGCAGCCTTTTTCTTATACACCAAGCCATGTTTGTAGAACTCGATAAAAATCCACTGCGTCCATTTATAGTAGCCAGGGTGGCAAGTAGCCATCTCCCTGTCCCAATCATAGGAAATCCCCATCTCTTGAAGCTGGCGCCGCATATTGGCGATGTTTTTCCAAGTCCAGTCCGCCGGAGGGGTTTGGCGCCTGATTGCGGCATTTTCCGCCGGTAAGCCAAAGGAATCCCAACCGATGGGGTGCAGAACATTAAACCCTTGCATCCGCTTATAGCGTGCTATAACGTCCACAATGGAGTAGTTACGCACATGCCCCATGTGCAGATCTCCGGAAGGATAAGGAAACATAGCCAAGGCATAATACTTCGGTTTTGAGGAAATTTCCTCCGTCTTAAAAGCTTTGTTCCCCATCCAATGTTTTTGCCACTTCGGTTCAATCTTAGAAAACGAATACTTCTCTTGCATAAAGCTGCCCCCTCAATATTTTTATACCAGATTAGTATCAAAGGAAACAACTCCAGCGTCTTTCCAAAGACGTTCAAGCTGATAAAATTCACGCTGATCAGGGGTCATCACATGAACGACTAAATCGCCGCCACAATCCATCAAGACCCATTTAGCAGCCGGCAATCCTTCAAGATGAAAAACCGGAACTCCCATCTCCGGCAACTTTTCTTCCAAATGGTTAGTTATCGCTTTAACCTGAGTTGTCGTATTTCCCGTCACAATCAAGCAATAATCCGTAACCATGGATATACCCTTTAAATTGAGTAAGGAAATATCTCCGCCTTTTTTGTCTTCTACAATACTAACGACTTGTTTCAGCATTTTTTGATCCAGTTCCAACATTTTGCCTCCTTTGCAAATCTTCATAAGTCAATTGGGTTAAGGGATGAATTGGATTATTTCTTTGTCTCAAGTATATTAAAGTGCGCTCAACGCAGTCTAACGTACCTTGTTCTAAATCATCATACAAGGATTGCCGCAAAATGTCCACTTCTGGAAAATCACGACTAGGTTCAGTCAAATCAGCACTGTAGATGAGCATTTCCAAAGGAGACATTCCCGGCCTCCCTAACGTATGACTCGCAATGGCCGCTAGGACTTCAGCATCGTCTACCTTATAATAATGTTTCAGCCAATATGCCGCCAGAGGCCCATGTAACACTTTTGGGTTCTGCTCATCTTCAGGATAGTGAAGCAAATCCCACCGCCGGGCTAAACTCAACTGATCCTCTAGAGGGATCTCTTTTGCCAAATCGTGTGCTAAGCCTGCACAACGAGCTTTGAGCGGATCCAATCCATGGTGTCTGGCCATCTCTTCAGCACAATCCGCGACACCTAAGGTATGTTTAAAACGTTCCTCCGAAAGGACGCGAGCTGCTAAATTCAACACCTCTTCCGCCCGTAATTCCACTATTCTCCCGCTCCCCTTTTATCTCTAGTCTTGATCTTTTATTATATTCATAACCGTTGTTTCCTACACTTATACGATGAAATATCTCCTGTACCGCCTCTGATTCGGCAAGATAATAAAGCAGCGGATTAATATAGTTTTCTAGTATAAAAAATCCGCTGCCTTTTATTTTAACATAACATCACTAAACAAGCACCCCTTTCCATGATCTTTAAATGGAAGTTGGTGCTTGTTTCCGTTAGAGTATTACATTTGTTTCGGTTTGGCCTCATTAACCGTTAATGGTCGTCCGCCAAAATCCATGCCATTCAGCTCTTCAGCCATACGCGTCGCATCCGCTTCTCCGACTTCGATAAAACCAAACCCCCGTGAGCGGCCAGTTTCACGATCGGTAATAATTCGACTGCTTTCAACCTGTCCATATGGGGCAAAGAATCCACTGAGTTCGTCTGCTGTAGTATTCCATGGGAGATTCCCGACATAAAGTGTTGTTGACATATTTTATAGTCACCTCTTTGAATTGATTCATTGATCGTTTTTAGTATGATCAAATCCAGGTAGAGTATACGAACTATGGCCATTATTATCATTTGAACTATGACTTATCAGACATTACCTGCTCAGAATAAAGCCCGTGTTGTTGGATATAAAGACGAACCGGCTCAGGCAAAAGGTAACGAATAGGTTGCCCCCGCTTAACCCTCGCTCGAATATCTGTTGAGGAAATCGCTAAAGCGGGCACTTCTATGTAATGAATCCTCCCCTGAGTTTCCGGGCACTCTTTTTGGACCTGAAGGAGAAAATCACTCGCATCAAACCCCGGTCGTGCCGCCCCAATAAATTCGGTCATCATTAAAATTTCTTCTACTTCACGCCAGGAAAAAATCTGACGAAGAGCATCTGAGCCCGTGATGAAATAAAGTTTATGTTCCGGCCAAGTGCGGTGCAAAACGCGCAAGGTATCCACTGTATAGGATGGCCCTTTTCTCCCAAGTTCGAGGGCAGAAATATCAAACGCTGGATTATCTTGAATGGCACGTTCAACCATCTCGAAACGCAATCCTGCTGCCGTGATGTCACTTCTATCTTTATGCGGCGGCGTCCCAGACGGTATAAATAGCACTTTGTTTAAATTAAACTTAGTTCGCGCCATTTCTGCAGCAACCAAATGCCCATAATGAATCGGATCAAAGGTTCCACCCATAATCCCTAAACGTTTCACTTTTATCCCCCTTTATCCCATCATCGTCTTCGCCGGTATCTTTTGCCATAGAAAGTATTCCTATACTAGCTCTATGTTCTGCTGATAGTATATAGCGCTTGCAGAGATCCTTGCAAATTTATACCCCTTGGTTTGCACTCTGAGAATCCTCAGAAATTCGTTTTTGGCAGAGAGATTCAAGAGGACACCCCTTGCAATCCGGTGACTTTTTACAATAACGTTTGGCATGCTCGACAATTAAAGCATGAAACTCATTATATAAGGATAATTCCTTAGGTAGGCTCTGCTCTATTTCCAGCCGCAAATCATCATAAGTTTTAGGTATCTTATAACCAAGTCGATAAAGTATTCGTTTCGTATACATGTCTACTACAAAAAACGGTTTGTTTAAGGCATAGGTCAAGATTGAATCCGCCGTTTCTCTACCTACACCTTTAACAGCTAAGAGTTCAGAACGCAAGACCTGTCCGTCAACCTCCATCGCTTTTGAAATATCGTAGGAATATTTTTCAAACCACTCTGTAAGTCCCTTTAACTTGATGGCCTTTTGATTATAATATCCACTGGATCGGATTATTTGAGCAAGTTCTTCCTGTGGAACAGAAGATATATACTCTGGGGATAAATATTCCCCAAAATTGTTCATAGCCTTTTCAACATTTGTCCAGGTCGTGTTTTGGGTAAGTATCGCTCCTACCATCATCTCATAAGGTGTTTTCGCAGGCCACCAGTACCTCGGACCATATTCCTTAAGAAGTATGTAATAAATTTGAGTTAATTCCGCCATCGGGTCTGCCCCCAATAATAACGAGCATTGAGTGGATCGATTTACTTATCAAACATTCCGCCGACTTTGCGCCGTTTAATGCCCTTTCTTTTCTCCCCGATTTTTTGCATTGCTTTAGATGGCGCTCCTTGTTCGGAACTCTTCCGTTTTTTCTCTTCTACTACTCTTTTCATCGCTTCAAGCGTCTTGTCATCCATAAATTAATCCTCCTTTCGCGAGGCGTGAAATTCGAAGCGCGTGGTTCGAATTCAATGTTCGTGCTTTCGCATCTCGCGCCTCGTGCCTCGCGCCTCGCTTTGTGCCTCGCTTTGTGCTATTTTTTCCGCCAGTTCATTTAAATGCGTCCAACGGTCCAGCAGGTCATCCAGTTTTTTCTCCAGCGCTTTTTGAATCTCAACCAGCTCAGTTAGTTTTCCAAAATCACTACCCATATCATTCATCAGTTGATTGTTATTCTGAAGTTCCTCTTCTGCCTGAGCAATTTGAGCCTCGATTTGCTCATAGTCTTGCTGCTCTTTAAAGGTCATTTTCTGCGGGCGCTCTTTCCTCCGTTCAGGAATTACTCCCAATCCTGCCTGTGCATTCGTGGTCCGAAAAGTTTTTGCCAAAGAGGTTAAACTTATGGCCTGCTCAGCCGCTTGCTTTGCAGCATACACCTGTTCCCGATAGTCTGAGTAATTTCCCGCGTACGAACGAATTTTCCCCTTCCCTTCGAAAGAGAAAATCTTATCCGTAATTCTATCGAGAAAATACCGATCATGAGAAACTGCAATGACTGCGCCCGGGAATTCATCCAGATAGCCTTCTAAAACAGTCAAAGTCTGAATATCCAAATCATTGGTCGGCTCATCCAACAAGAGGACATTTGGAGCCGCCATCAAGATCCGCAAAAGATAAAGTCTTCGTTTTTCCCCACCAGAGAGTTTACCAATCTGAGTCCATTGTGCAGCTGCAGGAAATAAGAAGCGCTCCAGCATTTGGGATGCGGTAATAAAGCCGCCATCAGCCGTGGGAATCACTTCAGCTACCGCTTTAATCTCCTCAATGACCCGGATCTCCGGATTCAAATACGTATTTTCCTGCGCGAAATATCCCATGTTCACTGTAGCGCCCAGCTCTATATTCCCGCTATCCGGGCTCATTACACCAGCGATCAAATTTAAAAAGGTTGATTTGCCACTCCCATTGGGTCCGATAATCCCAATCCGATCATTTCTAAGTAGAATGTAGCTGAAATCTTCGATCACAACCCCATGGTCTGGAAACCCTTTTTGCACATGATTACATTCCAGGATTTTCTTTCCCAAGCGGGACGCCCCTGCCGGCATCTCAATCCGGTCCAGGTATTCCGTCGGTTTATCAGCCTGTATCTTTTCAAAACGCTCAATCCTCGCCTTTTGCTTAGTTGTCCGGGCTCTGGCCCCCCTGCGCATCCAAGCAAGTTCATTGCGAAAGAGATTTTGGCGTTTTCTTTCGGTCGCCGCGACTTGCTCTTCCCGCTCCACTTTCAATTCCAGGAAACGGCTGTAATTTCCGGGGTAAGGATAAAGATTCCCCTGATCCAACTCAAAAACTCGGCCAACGATCCGGTCAAGAAAATACCGATCGTGCGTAATCATGACCAAGGCGCCTTTACGTTTATTTAAGTACTGTTCCAGCCAATCCACGGTATCATTATCAATGTGGTTCGTCGGCTCATCCAGGATCAGAATATCAGTAGGGTTGATGAGCGCACTCGCCAACGCAACCCGTTTTCTCTGCCCACCCGACAGGGTCCCGATGAGCGTATCAAATTTAGAAATTCCCAGCTTAGTCAGGATCGCTTTAGCCTCATTTTCAAGTTGCCAAGCCTCCAGTTCATCCATCTGTTGCCCCAGCGCGATCAAGGCTTGTTGAAGCAGCGGTTGATCCGGGTCATCATTTTGCTTTTCCACGGCCACTTCATATTCCCTGAGCAACTTCATCACCGGGGAATTTCCTTTAAAAATCTGCTGTAAAACCGTGGCCTGATCTTCAAACTCCGGATTTTGAGGGAGATACTCGAGGCGCACGTTATTTCCCATCGTAACTTTACCCTGATCCGGCCACTCCACACCCGCCAGGATTTTTAGCAAGGTGGACTTGCCGGTCCCGTTAACCCCAATAATCCCTATTTTCTCTCCTTCGTCAATCCCGAACGAAATATCCTTAAAAAGTACTTTTTCGCCGTAACTTTTTGTCAAATTCTCCGCTGTTAAGATGTTCATATTTGTTTCTCTTCCCCTTATGGTAAAACAATAACCGGCTTGTTTTTTGACGGTCGAAACAATAAGAAATTCCGCCCAATAACTTGTACAAGATCGGCCTGAACGCGTTCAGCCAGTTCATCTGCCACGCTTTTCGGTTCTTCTAAACAATTTTGTAAAACCCGGCACTTGATGATTTCTCGAGCTTCTAACGCCTCGTTCGTTTGGGTGACCACTGTTTCAGTGATTCCGCCCTTACCCACTTGAAGAATCGGCTCCATTTCATTTCCCATAGCTCTTAAATAACGTTTTTGCTTACCTGTTAACACTAAACTCTTCCCCCTAAACCATACTCCTACACCCAATCAAACCTCACGTCGGCGATCTCGACTTTATCCCCCTCTTTGATTCCTTGCGCACGAAGAGCTTCATCGATCCCCATGGCTTTCAAGATATTCTGGAAACGGTAAACACTCGCTTCCCGCTCAAAGAAGGTCATCTTCACATGTCTTTCTATTTCTTTACCGACGACAATAAATAGATCCTCTTCTTTAAGGATTTCAAACCGCTTATCCAACTGCGCTTTCGTAACCAAGTGTTCAACTGGAGGATTAAGAATTTCTGGAGCAGGGGTATCCGGTAAGAGCTGCGCAATCCGGTACATCAAGGCTTTTAATCCTTCCCCAGTCGCTGCAGACACCGGGAAAATTTCGTGACGGTCCTCTACTGCTTCTTTCAAGCGTTGTAAATGAGCCTCGGCACTCGGAATATCCATTTTGTTGGCCACAATAATCACTGGTCTCAGGGCAAGCTCTGGACTATAGAACCGTAGTTCATCCTGAATAATCCTTAAATCCTCGAGAGGATCCCGTTCTTCCGACCCCGAAATATCTAACACATGCAAAATCAAACGTGTTCGCTCAGTATGGCGCAAAAATTCATGCCCTAAGCCCGCCCCCGCATGAGCACCCTCAATGAGCCCAGGAATATCAGCCATGACAAAACTCTGTCCATCCTCAAGCTCGACCACGCCCAAATTCGGAATCAGGGTAGTGAAATGATAATCGGCGATCTTCGGTCTGGCAGCGGACACTTGCGAAATAATCGTTGATTTCCCCACATTTGGGAAACCGACCAGTCCGACGTCTGCCAAGAGCTTTAACTCCAGACGGAGCCAGATCTCCACACCAGGTTCTCCGTTCTCAGCCAAGGTTGGGGCTTTATTGGTATTACTTATAAAACGAGCATTACCTCTCCCTCCCCGTCCACCGGCTGCAACCACGACACGCTGTCCATGCTCGGTAATATCCGCAATTATTTCACCGGTACTGTCCTTGAGGACCACCGTACCGACCGGAATGCGCAGAATAATGTCTTCCCCGCTTCTACCGCTCATATTTTTCGCTTGCCCATGGTCCCCCCGATCCCCCTTATAATGCCGTTTATAGCGAAAATCCACGAGAGTTCTTAAACCCTCATCTCCCATAAAAATAATATCCCCCCCGCGTCCGCCGTCTCCACCGCTCGGCCCGCCTTCAGGAACGTATTTCTCCCGTCGAAAGGCGACAGCTCCTGCCCCACCATCGCCACCTTTAACATAGATCTTGGCCTGATCGTAAAACATAAACATATTTAATTCTCCTTAACTGTTTGTTCTCTTTGAACGGACTGTTATTTGGGGTTTATCGTTAACTTAACCATTTTATCAAAGAGAACAGTTTCCTCGTCCGCTAAGATAACCTGGCAAGCCAATCCACCCGGTTCATCGAACAAATACACTTCAGCCGTGACGTTTAAGAACAGCCGTGACTGGGAAGATACTTCCAAGCATTCTCTAGTGTACCCGTATAACCCTTCCACATATTCTTCTCGCCAATGATCTCGCCAAAAGTCTTCCTTTTTCATCCCCTCAGGAAAGTCAAGCGTCGCAGTGATTCCTTCCTGCCGAAGATCAATAATCAAACCCAAAAGGATAGCCGCTAGTGCAGGTTCATGAATTAGCGCTATCTTTTGCTCTTGCTCCTGAACTGCGATCGTTTCCCTCATGTAGGCCATGGCCTTCTCCGGTTGATGGAGTTGTAAATTACCCATGATCACCTGCCAGTGATTCAGAAAATCATGCCTCTGGAGACTATACAACTGTAAAAATTTGGACAGGAGAACGTGTTCAACTTCGGACATCGTCATCAATTTCCTCTCAAACTCGCTACATTACTGTAATCCCTTCAGAAAAAAGAGTTATTCTATGCAGCTATAATAAAAACCCCTGGGAAAATCCAGGGGTGAATAAATACCGCTTATTGGGCTACAGCCACTGGTATTGTTGTGCGCTCAGAATAAATACTGACTTGTTTGCGCATCCGGTCTTTATGCTCAAATTTAACATAACCGTCAATCAGAGCATATAAGGTGTCATCTTTACCCAAACCACAGTTTTTAGCGGGATGAAACTTCGTTCCGCGTTGACGCACAATAATCGTACCGGCGTTCACGTATTGGCCGTCGCTACGTTTTACACCGAGACGTTGAGCGTTGCTATCACGACCATTGCGTGAGCTGCCAACCCCTTTTTTATGAGCGAAAAGTTGGAGATTCATTTTTAGCATGGAGTCCACCTCCCTCGGTCTATGAATATATAGTCTTGACTGTAAGTCAACTGTATCTGTTCAATGCCTAACTTCATGGTTTGCAAAATCCACTGAGCCTTTTCCAATTCTTGCTCCGGTATGCCAACAAGCTGACAAGTGAGATGTCCATCTGCCTCCTGCACTTTAGGGGCTGCCGACAAGAAATGTTCCAAGCCATTGCAGGCCGCTATGCTCAGGGCGGAAACCCCCGCACAGACAATGTCTTGGCCCGAATCTGCATACCCTGCATGTCCGGACAGCTCAAATGCGCGTATTCTCCCTTGATCATCCTCCCAAATAATGAAACGAATGCCCTTCTGGCTCTTACGCTTGGAGTGCTTCAACAACAACTTTTGTGTAGGGTTGACGATGTCCTTGTTTGCGTCGATAGTTCTTCTTGGCCTTGAATTTGAAGACAATTATCTTCTCCCCTTTGCCGTGCTCCACAACTTTTAGCACTGCTGTAGCACCAGCTACAACCGGGGTTCCTATATTAACCACACCGTCTCTTTCCACAAGGAGAACCTTATCAATCGTCACGGCATCTCCTACGCTAGCATCCAATTTCTCAACGTAAATCACGTCGCCTTCTTGAACGCGGAACTGTTTACCACCGGTTTCAATCACTGCGTACATTTTATTACACCTCCCATACCCTAGACTCGCCATTACAGGTCGGTTTAATAAAGATTTAATAAACCCGTTAATACCTGATTCGAGCGGTTGCGGTGAGAAGTCACCACGTCTAAGTATTCTAGCATCTGATCACATTATTTGTCAAGTAGGTTCACTAAGAAGCATACTCGCGGCAGGTTTTTATGACAGGGCCACAGGCGTAGAGTCCATCCATGGTGACGGAGATCTTAAGTTTAGGAAAGCGTTGTTTGATTCTTTGGGCAAAACGGTAAAAAGCTTTACGTTCACAGTCTTGCTTGTCAGAACTAACATCTCTATATTCCTCGTTGTTTAAGAATTCACTCATTAACGGCAAGGTGATCCCGTTCTCCAGGATAACAACCGCCTCTAGCACATAGACATAATAGCATTCGTGTTTGTCTTTGCCAACATGCTTTACCAGTGGCTCTTCGGACCATTTTTCGGTCCTCACGAATTTCTGGGTCCCATCGATAGCTATGACGTAGTGCTTATTGATCAAATAATTCTTGAATTTCTTCTTTTTAATAAGCTGTTCAAAGAGCTCCAGCATACTTTCTTCAATTTCATCTACCTTGATTCTCTCTAAGAGTCTGCTTAAGGTATCGGCATGCGGCATCGTTTTAAAGTCTGGAAACATCGCCTGCATATTCTTGAAAAATATGGCGGTGCTCATTTCTTTATTAGCGTTTCTTAAAGAGGACTGTTGGTAAATAAACATCAGGATTCCATAAATCATGAGGACCGTTAAACCGTGTTTTATCTTCTTCGGCTGTCTTGGATCGTTGATTTTACTTAATCGCTTGAGGAGGATGGGCAGTGTTCTTCGATACACTTTCAGCGCGGCTTCGACACAGTCCTGTCGATCTGATTCTTCTTCTTCCGGTGTCTCGAAGCTAGACTTTCTATTAGCGATGGTTCGTTTTTTATGATACTCCTGTGTTGAAAACGTAAATCCTTGGGCTTCAAACTTTTTCCGTTTGAGTTCCTCTCCTTGGGCGCGTTTCTCTTGCCGTTTTTCTGCTCTAGTCATCAGGGTTCACCATTTTGCAAGGCTTAAGCCCTTTCAGACAATCCTTAAAGTCGCTTTGGAGGGGATACATGTAGATCGCTTTACGAGATAGAGCGTATTCTTTTTTGCGATCCATTCTACCCCGGCCTTGAGTTTCACCAAGATAGAGCCAGTTAGAGGCTTTATAGCATGTGCCTGCAAAGTGAGAAGTGTCGACAAAACTTTCTAAAAGTACCGGGGCATAACAATATTCACGCAGCCAATCTTCTTGAATCTGTTTGATCGCCATCGATAAGACCTTACTAGCCAGGTTTTTAACATTAACCCAGGGAAGTATGAGAAAGCGGCTGTTATTCACGATCAGATGGAGTCGAAGCTTCCGATCCTGAACCTTCCATCCAATCCACTCGTCTCGAGAACTCAAGGCCCATGAGGAGGCTGAAAACTGAAGGCAGCCTAGGATTGTCTCTCCTGATTTAATAAAATAGGCTAAGCGAGAACCAAAGACTTGTTTGTCGCCGAGCATGTGATACTTACTTATGTATTGTCTCCAAAGCTTTAAGTCTATGCCAGCTCTCGCAATTTTAAGATGAATCGGCAATAAATCCTTTAATTCACCCGTGATCGGTGTGGTGTCAATCTTAAAGTCCGGTAGTTTTGAATTCCTAACTCTTATTTTTGAAGCATCTAACTTTGGAAGTTCAATCAGCCCTTCTCCTTCTAATTTTTCCAGAAAGGATGTACACTGAAGTGTTTTCCCTCGTCCTGCGGGTGTAGTCCAGCCTAGAAATTCACATAGCGTTCTTGCTAATTCTGTCCTGGATAACTGGGGATATCTTTTTCTAGTCCACTTGATTAGTTCTATTTCTTCAGACGTAAAATCCCTTCCGGAGAAGGTCATGATAGTCTTATTCATAGGTTCCCACCTACCTTTCTAAGACTACCATACCACATGGATTTGTGG
>JBAQLX010000405.1:0-3333 GCA_049302315.1 Desulfosporosinus sp. | reverse complement strand
GTCTACCCCCACCGAAGCAGAATAAGGTGTACCTCTCCCACTTGTAGAAGTGGGAGTCTTACGATTGGATAAAACAGTTACCATGTAATGATAAGCTGCTAAAATACTTATACAGCGGGGAGCAATTATTATCCATATATTAGCTTATAAGCCCTTGATGCCCGTCACTATATGTGGTACTATAATTTAGAGGTGAAGTTGAGAGATGAGCAAACTCAAAAAATTACTTCAGAAAATAAGAAATAATCCTAAACAAATAAGATTTGAGGAACTGGATAAAATTCTTTTACATTATGGCTTCACTAGAAGACAACCCTCTGGAGGATCAAGCCACTATGTATATTTTAAAGGTAACAAAGTTATCTCAATCCCGTTCCATCAACCTCACGTTAAAGGTTTTTATGTAGAACGTGCAATAGAGTTACTGGAAGGAGAGATTACAGATGACGAACAAGAGTCTTGATTATTACCTTGAGCTGCCTTATAAATTTACTCTATATCCTGCAGAAGAGGGAGGATATGTCATTGAAATTCCGGATCTTCCTGGTTGTCTCAGCCAAGGCGAGACAACTGAAGAGGCTATAGCTAACATTGAGGATGCCAAAAAGTGTTGGATAGAAACATTAATAGAGAACGGAATGGAGATTCCTGAACCAGGACGTGTCGGGGACGTGTCGGGGTCGTACCCTCACACAAAGGGAAACGATTCTGACAATTTAAAGAATCCCTAGAACTATTGAGTTACATCGAGGAACAAGAAACCCTCCTGATAGCAGGAGGTTTTAGTATATTGAAAATTACATTCTCTTCCAGTATATATTTTGACGCTTATGCATAATGCCGTCAATCCAACCTATATCATTCAGTTCATCAACATCATATATTAGAATTACTTGATAGAGGCCAAGTCTTGCCCAATAACCTTCAAACTTCCCGTAAGGAATTTACTTGGCTGTAAGAGTTGGCGTATGAGATAACCGAGTGTATGAATCGTTAAAAATGCGCTCTTTAACTTCGGGAGGATAAGCCAACATGTTTGCAAGTTCATTTAAACCGGTCTGCGACCAGTAAACCTTATACGTTTTGTCCACGCTCAAACTCCTCGATTTTTTCGCGCAAATACTCCAAGCCTGTTAGATGATCATATATTCTATCAGATTTTCTATCATCTCGACTTTGCTTAATCTGATGAAACAAATTAACATCTTCAGCTAAGGCTTCAATATCTATGCCATCATCGTTGTGCTGTTCAATCCAAACATTTATGAGTTTCAGCGCTCCTTGTGCTACACGATCCCGAATACTCGGAATTTGTAAGGTTCTCGTTTTACCGTTGTCCTTCTTAATATCCACTTTACGATTGGCTTGCGGGCTATAGGTTCCTGCTATTTATTAGAAGCAGATTGCTTGGAAAGCCTTATTTCATGCAGTGTTTAGGGCTTCCCAAGCGATTACCTAACTGTATTTTTGCTTTAACCGGTATGTCGATTCTATTTGCTGCGCTAATTCGCTTCCAAGGGTATACGATTCCACTTTTTCAGGCTTGACGATGTCCCCGAAGAAGGAGTTGATCCTTTTTATATCAGCCATTTCATCAAGCATTCTGTTAATGTTGGAATTGATTCCCTTGTCAGAGAGTACCTTTACAAGAAGACAGCACAACCGGTTAGGTTGAATGTGTAATCTATATTCATGGGGGTTTTATGAATATGAATTACACATTTTTCAGTGTATCTAAGAGGGAAAACAGGAATAACGTAGAATGAATAAATATAATAAAAGAGGATAGGGAGAGTTGCCTAATGGTACCTAAAGACTCACTAAGGATTGAATTCCGGAGATTAAGAAGGAAATGGACATTACTGGCAGTAGTAATTTCGGTCTTTGCTTTTCAAATAATCTTTGTTGGCAATGCTAGCGCTTCGCCTTTGGTGCATCGAATTGCGGGTAATACGCGTTATGATACTGCCGCAGCTATCGCCACAGAAGGGTGGCCACAGTCTGATTATGCTGTGCTTGCTTATGGGGAAAATTTCCCTGACGCCTTGGCGGCTGCTCCATTAGCCAAAAAGTATAATGCTCCTATTTTACTGACAGAGTCTCAGAATTTAACCTTAATAACTAAACAAACTTTGCAAGATCTTAACGTGAAGAATGTGTTCATTGTAGGCGGAGCTGTAGTAGTATCGGTAACCGTCGAAAACCAACTTAAAGATATGGGAATTAATATAACTCGTTTAGCAGGTAAAGATAGATATGATACAGCGATAGAAATTGCTAAACAACTTGGGGCTGCGCAAGAAATATCAGTGGTAACCGGTGATGATTATGCAGATGCTTTATCAATTTCCTCTATAAGCACTCTTAAAAATGCCCCTATTATATTAGTGCCCAAGGCTTATGTAACCGACAACATCAAAAATTATCTAAGTTCGGTTAATATAACTCACACATATCTGATAGGAAATATAGCGCAAATCGACGAGTCAATAGCAAGCCAATTTCCTAATGTCGAAAGAGTCACAGGAATTGACAAATACGCTAGGAATATAGCTGTCTTAACAAGATTTGCCTCTAAGCTTGATTACAGTAATATATTCCTGACTACAGGAAATGGTTTTGCCGATGCTCTGGCAGGAAGCGCTTATGCCGCAAGTAAAAGTGCTCCGATAATGTTAGTCGATGATATTTATAGTAATGGTACAGCCAGTTATCTTAATTCCAAGCAAAGCATAATTAAGCAACTCAATATACTTGGTGGCGAAGTAGTGATGCCTTCAGAGCTAGTACAGAAATATTCAAATTCATTGACGGATAATCAAACGGCGGATTCTATCTATAGTTCCAGCGAAATAGCCAAAAAGTACAGTCCTTCGATTGTAAATATAGAAGTCAGTGATTCCAGTGGTGTGCCAATTGCCAGTGGCAGCGGATATTTAGTTGATTCAAATGGTAAAATTGCTACAAACTATAACTTGCTCAAAGGAGCGTCTTCAGCAAAGGTCACAACTTATGATGGCAAGAGCTATGATCTCTCAAAAGTCTTGGCCTATGATATTAAGCAGGATCTGGTTGTACTTAAAATTGAGGCAACAGGTTTACAACCAGTTACCCTCGGCGATTCTGACAAGATTAGTACGGGAGATAAAATTTACACCATTGGAAATCCCTCTGGCAAGGATGACACAATGAGCGATGGAATAATCAGCACCAAATCAGAAGTTGTCGATGGAGCATCCTATATCCGGATTTCAGCCCCGATCTCTACAGGGACAAGTGGTGGGGTGTTAGTGAATGAACAGGCTGAAGTTATAGGCACGACCACTGTAAATG
>JBAQLX010000404.1:0-2303 GCA_049302315.1 Desulfosporosinus sp. | reverse complement strand
AATATAAACCTCAAGGCCGGGCCGGAAAAGGGATTGCTATCGGTAAGGTTGACCCGGTAGGAACCGGTTTCCTCATGGGTGTGGCCCACGGTAACGATGATGATGTGTTTTACGTCATCCAAGGCAGCGGCGCCGTAACCCAGATTGAGATGAAGAACGTAAAAGCAGAGCCCCGGACAAAAGCCGGAGCTCAATGGGTCCCTGTTTTGCTGAACGATTACACGGTTAGGATTATCTAGTCAGCACTTGAAAGGATCGATATATTTTGCCGAAAGAAAGAGTTGCGGAATGGGATGTACCAAGAGGGATCGTTTTGCAGCATGCTCAGTAAGGTTCCATTTGTGAGATACTTGGTTGGTACGACGGGTTCGAAGATAATGCTGAATAATATGTCTCGATCCCGTCATAATAAAACAATAATTGGCTAAAGCGGAGGGGTTATAAATGGAAATATATGGCATAACAGTTGGCGGGTCAGGTTTTGATAAGGAATATAACTTTAACAATTACGCGTTAACTCTAGTCGTAAAAGATGATGAAGCAGAAAAAACAGTTCGCGCCAATTTACCATCCCAGAGAAAACGAATGGGATTTAAATCCAATCTTTCATGAATACACTGAGGCCGAAAAACAAGTTCTGATTGATCAAATAATCCATAAGGACACCTTTAGATCAGTATTCGAGATAATAGACAACCCTTTGAAAGTATAAAGGGTGAGTTTGCAGGTAAGGTTTGCCCAGTGGCGATAGTCTCACCTTCGCCACGAAGTGTTCCTTTCATGTGGATGGCTCGGCGATACTCATCCTACCCCGGCAGGTATACTTTGGGGATTAACGGTCCCTTCGTGCCATTTATGGCTAAAGGGACATTCGTCCATCCGTGGACAGCAGCTTTGCCAATACTCTTCCCTGAAGACTATTGGCAAAGGGATCGAACCCGATATCCTTGAAAAGATAGGCGCTCCTTTCTTCATTCGGGATGGAAGAAAGCAGCCTAACTTTGGATAATTCGGATACCTGGCATTTTCATTAGGGTCGGGACTAATGAAAGATTGTGAATTAATGCTTGTGGGCTCGTCAACTGTTAACCGAATATGGCGATGGTTGGCGTTCGCGCCTAAGAGCGTGGATCGCTATTATTATCTAACGAAGAAGTTAGTTCAAAATAGGCGTTTATTGCCGCGCCTATGGCGGCGGAATTTGAAGAGAGTAAAGTTCTTTCGAATCTGAGATTTTCTAATCCAAAGCTCCAGGTTCTTTCGCCTAAGCTTTCACGTATTTGGGGATAAAAATGATCATAAAAAGGTTCAGCGTTAGGCCCTGTAAGCACTATAAGTTCCGGATTAAGGAGATTGACGATGTAGCTTAAGCTTTTGCCAATTAATGTACCGGAGTATTCATATACTTTATTAACTTCGTCTGTAGTTAATTCCTGGATAGTGTTCTCATTAGCAATTTTCCCAATGAAGTTAGCAATTAAAAATCCTAGTTGATGATAGGGATCTGTATCTTTAAAATGAAAGCCTGGTATAGTTTTCAACTCAGCATAGTCTACATCAACAAAGAAATTCCAAATACTACCCGAATAGTTTGACATTCCCCGATAAATTTTGCCATCCAGAATGAGGGATACAGAAATCTCAGATTCAATATTTAAGCAAACGATATGCTTCTCATTTCTTGCCCGATAATTCTTATTTTCAGAATCAGCTTTGTCATGCTTATCCGTTTTACTGTTTGATTTCAACAGGTTCCCCATATGGAGTTCAGCCATGGCGATACAATTCGGAATGTTGTCCATGGCCAGGGACAAATTATTTGTTTCTATATAATCCATTTCACTGGGTCCTAAGATTTCTTTAATATTTAGTTCCTTGATGAAAGGCATAACCGGAGAATATCTGGCAACTTTATTTACGCAATCAACTGCACCTTCACAAGCAAATCCAATTCCAAGTAACTTTCGGACCATTTCTGGTCTTCGCTCTCTAAGACAAATCAATAGTTGTCGAACATTGTTTACAATTGTACTCATATTGGTTCCCGTTTCAAAGCAGAATTTTTCTCCATTGTTAGACTCCAACTCAACAATCTGAAAATCGAAATCTATAAGGGTTAACCTTGTGTTAGATAGTCCCACGGAAATACCTAAGAAATATCCGACATTTGGGATAATACTATACAAAATCGGGGCGGGACCGGATTTGGTTTCCTTTTTAGGCATTTCCTTTTTCGTTATAAAGGCAGTCTTTAAATCATCTTTATTTCCGAGCAGACGGTTAATACTTGAGGAAACAGTTGC
>JBAQLX010000403.1:0-15488 GCA_049302315.1 Desulfosporosinus sp. | reverse complement strand
CCCTATGGAATGGCGGTGCGGAAGCCATTGCCGTCAATGGTCAGCGCGTGACGACAAATACGGAGGTATTTTGTTCAGGTTCGTATATCCAAATTAATGGGACTCGTCAAATGCCTCCTTATGTGATTGAAGCTATTGGGGATACGAATACATTATCGGCGGCTCTTAACTTCTATGGCTGGTTCAAACTAGGTGATCTCCAACAGCAAAACGGAATTACCCGTAAACTCGAGGTTTTAAATCAGGTTGTGATTCCGGCAGGCAAACTGCGAGATTATCATTATGCCGAACCGGTTAAGGAGGGAACATAATGCACCGCTGGAAAAGGACATTAGCTCTACCTGTCACCCTGGTGGCGATAGCCCTTGGTTTTCTGATAGCCCTTCAGGCTCAAACTCAAAAGAATGTCTCGGCAGCAGAGCAAATTCGTGCAGAGCGGATGACCCAAATGAAATCGGTGCTGTCAAATTCCCTGGCGCAAAACACCAAACTTCAAAAAGACCATCGCGACTTATTGGATAAATTGGACGCGGCGCGGAAAAGGGTTGGGACGGATCCTCAACTTCTTGCTCAGCTAATCCAATTGCAAATGCTCGAAGGGACGCAAGCGGTGGAGGGCCCGGGGATTCAGATTAGCATTGACGACCGCAACAAAAAGGTTCTTTTTCCTCTTAGTACGGAAGACCTTGCTCGGATGATCAATACCTTGAAGTTTGCCGGCGCTGAGGCAATCAGCATCAACGGCCAACGGATCGTTGGCTCGACGGCTATTGTGCTGAGTGGAAGTTCGACCATCTTGGTGAACCAAGTGCCCATAAACCGTACAGAGGGGATTTCTTATGAACTGAATGCGATCGGGGATCAAGACACCCTCTTGGATTATTTTTCCAAATTAGAAGCCCCAAACCTAAAACAAAATGGCCTGACGGTGAGTATTGCGAGAAAAACATTGCGTATCCCATCTTATAAGGGGGCATATTCATTTAAGCAAGCAAAACCGTTCATCCCTTAAGGGAGGGTAAAACTATGCAAACGTATGGCCTACGCTGGGTTACTCTCGATAATTTGGAAGAAGCCAAAATGGCTTTGACTCAAATTGGGTCAGATCCCGAAGGAATAGCTCATATGGCTGGGAAATCTTTAGGGCGTGGGATTAAATTGGAACAAGTACCGTTATGGGTAGCCCATATCCTAAAACAAGAGATGTTATCAGTAGGCGGAGACGCAGCTGTACACCGAAATGTTATCGTCAATAAAATAGATGCCACGGATGTACTGTTGCTCGGCACGGTACGACAACTCGGGCAACTTGCGAGTAAGGTATTAGCCCAACCGTTCGGGCTGCAGAAGATAGGGCAAGACCTCAAGCAGTTATTGGCTGCTCTGGAACCTTCGAAAACCCGTATCTTGAAATGTCGGGGTAGGGAACTTACGCTTGGGCAGCGTACCCTGATCATGGGAATCTTGAATGTAACGCCGGATTCGTTCTCTGACGGGGGCAGGTACTATTCTCTGGAAAGCGCAATTGCTCAAGCAAAACGCATGGTTGAAGAAGGCGTAGATATTATTGACATTGGAGCTGAGTCAACGCGGCCTCAGCCGCATGAGAACGTGAGTGCCGCAGAAGAATGGCGACGCCTGGAACCTGTACTCAAGACTCTTTTAAAGCAGGAAGAGATCCCCATATCGATCGATACCTATAAGGCGAGTGTCGCGGCTAAAGCGCTCGAAGCGGGTGCTCACATGATTAATGATGTTTGGGGATTGCAAAAAGACCCGGATATGGCTAGGGTTGTGGGCGTTTACCAGGCGCCTGTGATCGTAATGCATAATCAGGAAGGTACGACCTATAAGCATCTCATGGGGGATATGTTGACCTTTTTAAGGAGAAGCATCGAATTGGCGGAAGCCCATGGATTATCTGGAGATCAAATCATTGTTGACCCGGGGATTGGATTTGGCAAAACAACGGAGCAAAATCTGGAGATTATGGCCCGCTTGGCGGAATTTAGAACACTTGGGCATCCGGTATTACTGGGAACTTCTCGCAAAACTATGATTGGGAAAATATTGAATCAGACGGCGGATGAGCGTTTAGAAGGGACACTTGCGACTAGCGTTCTAGGGGTTGTTGCGGGCGTAGATTTAATACGAGTCCATGATGTTCAAGCAAATTGCAGAGCAGTGCAAATGGCCGATGCCATTGTACGGGGACAGAGAGGAGTTCACTATGTCGGGGCGTGACGTTATTCATCTTCGTGGACTGGAATTTTATGCTTACCATGGAGTATCGCCGGAGGAACAAGTTTTAGGGCAGAGATTTTTGATCGATATGGACCTTTTTTCTGATCTGAAACAGGCAGGATCTTCAGACCAGGTAGGGGATACTATCCACTATGGAGAGGTGTATCAAGTAATAAAGACATGTGTTGCCGGAGATAGTCATCAATTGTTGGAACACTTGGCTGAGGATATAGCAAGGCGCGTTTTGGGGCAGTTTTCCTGTACGTCTGTACGGGTTGAAGTGCATAAACCCCAAGCCCCGCTACCCGGGATTTATAGAGATGTTTCGGTGGAGATTTGGCGGGAGGCAGGAGAGAGGAGAGCATGAGGGCGTTTATAGGGTTGGGCAGTAATTTAGGAGACAGAGCCCATTATTTAGGAGAGGCGATCTCTGCTTTGGTGAGCCCATTGACAGAGGTTATGGCTATTTCACGAATTTATGAAACAGAGCCTTGGGGTTTGACGAACCAACCCTTGTACTGGAATCAGGTTATTGAGGTTGAAACATCACTTGAGCCCTTGGAACTCCTTGGTGTTTGTCAGGAGATTGAAAATCAACTTGGACGAGAACGCAAAGTACATTGGGGTCCTCGAACTATTGACATTGACCTGCTTATTTATGATAATAGACTCAGCAAGTCTGAAAAATTAATCTTGCCTCATCCTTATCTGGAAGAACGGGCTTTTGTACTTGTCCCTTTGCGAGAGATCGCGCCGGAACTTGTGTTGACATCGGGAAGATCCATTACTGAGGTATCTGGGGAAGGAAAGGTACACCCCCTTACTGCTTAGGAAGGATAAAAAACGCTTTTTAACACCAAATGCCAGACAATATCGAAAGAGTTGTACTGTTTTAGGTGAAAAATTTTATATTAGAGATCGACATATTATTACAAAAGAAAAACGAAAATCCATAAAACCGCTTGGATCCATTTGACCGAGACGGAGGGTTAGAATGAAACGCCTTCACTCTCAGTGAAGGTGTTTTTTTACTAAGTGGACAAGCAACTTTCTCTTAGGGAGGTCGAGATGAAATTTGGGATTATTGGAGCTGGAATCGTAGGCACAGCCCTAGCCGTTCGCTTGGAAGAAGCGGGGCATAAGTGTATAGGGGTTCATACCCGAAGTCGTCTTTCGTATGAGCGGTTTCGTAGTTATTTAAAGATAGATCATCTTACGATAGAAGAGCTTGTTCCCGCCGTTGATATTTTGTTTATTACTACACAGGATGGAGTAATTCGATCAATCGCCGAGCAGTTGAGTGAAAATGCACTCATAAAATCGGGACAAGTGTGGGTCCACTGTTCTGGATCACTCTCTTCGGAGGTATTACGTGTCAAGGAAAGTTTACCGGTACGTTGTCTCTCTTTACATCCCCTGCAGGCGTTTGCGAGTGTAGAGGAGGCGTTGGCTATCCTTCCCGGAACACATTTTGGGATCGAAGGCGACAATGAGGAACTCGGAGAGGAGATTGTTAAGAATTTGGGCGGAATTCCACATCACATCTTGGCGGAAAAGAAGACACTCTATCATGCTGGCGCTGTCGTAGCCTCTAATTATTTGGTTGTTCTTGCTTCTTTAGCTGTGGAACTTTTTGCTGAAGCAGGAATTCAGGGAGAGGAAGCTTTAAATTCCTTGCTGCCTCTGATGAGAGGGACACTTTCTAATTTGGAACAGGTAGGGATACCCCAAGCTTTGACTGGGCCAATAGCCCGCGGGGATGCTCAAGTGGTTCAAGGTCATTTGAATTACATGCCACCAAAACTTGTGGAGATTTATCAGGGATTGGGGTTAAAAGCTTTAGAATTAGGAGAAACCAAAAAGGCCCAGCAGGGATTAAGCTATCCACAGGAGGAAATAAATTTTTTAAAATTATTACTTGGAAAATCAGGTAAGGGAGATCGCAAGGAAAGGGAGTGATAGACTTGAAGAGAACTTCACATATTTCTGAACTGCGTGAAATAATAACCATGGAAAGAAGCCGGGGACGAAAAATTGCACTCGTACCCACTATGGGTTATTTGCATCGGGGACATCTGGCGTTAGTTGAGCGGGCCAAACAAACCGGAGCCTTCATCGTACTAAGTATTTTCGTCAATCCCTTACAATTTGGCCCAAATGAAGATTATTCAAGATACCCAAGAGACTTGGAGCGAGATTCCAATTTGGTTAAAGCCGCAGGGGTCGATGCACTCTTTCATCCAACATCTGAGGAAATGTATCCTCGCCCGATTGTCACCTATGTTGAGGTGGGCCAGCTGGATACGGTGCTCTGCGGAGCAAAGCGTCCCGGACATTTTCGGGGGGTGGCAACGGTTGTAAGTAAGTTGTTTCATATTGTTCAACCCGACTTAGCTTTTTTTGGGCAGAAGGATTATCAACAATTCCTGATCATCCAGCGTATGGTAAGCGATCTAAATCTTCCAATTGAGGTTTGCCCTGTTTCCATTGTTCGAGAGGAAGATGGACTGGCGTTAAGCTCGCGAAATGTTTTTTTGACCTCGGAACAACGGCAAGAAGCTAAGGCTTTGTTCCAGAGTCTTAACGAGGCGGAAACGTGTTTGCGAGCCGGAGAACGATCAGCACGGGAAATTGAAAAACAGTTACGAGATAGAATCTCCCGTCAGTGCCAGGGCATAATTGACTACGTGGAAGTTCGGGATGCGGGAGACTTGTCTGAAGTAACCATTATAGAGCGCCCGGTGCTCATCGCTCTAGCGGTTAAATTCGGATCAACGCGCTTGATTGATAACAAAATTGTGGAGGTTGATCCCCATGTTTAGAATGATGATGAAATCTAAAATTCATAAAGCGACCGTGACGGAGGCGAATCTTCAATATGTGGGAAGTATAACAATTGACACCGCGTTGATGGAAGCAGCTGATATCTTGCCGAATGAGAAGGTTCAGATCGTGAACAACAACAATGGGGCAAGGCTTGAGACTTATGTTATTCCTGGAGAAAGAAACTCCGGAGTAATTTGCCTCAATGGCGCAGCGGCCCGTCAAGTGCAAGTTGGGGACCAAGTCATTATTATTTCCTATGCAATGTTAACCGATGAAGCAGCCCATAAGTATAATCCTAAAGTTGTCTTTGTCGATGGAGAAAACCATCAAATTAAGATTGCATCAAAAGAAGTCCATGGACAAAAATCTTGACAGGAAGAGTCGGAATGACCTAGTATTTAGAAAAGATCCCGTCAATTTAGAGGGAGGTAGGATATGGAGCATGGAAAGGAAATGAAGGAAGGGTTGTTTCAGACTTTAGCCGAGGAAATTGAAATACTTAAAAAAGCCCGTAAAGCAGTTATTTTAGCCCACTATTATCAAAGGGCTGAAATTCAGGATATTGCCGATTTTGTTGGAGATTCCTTGCAGCTTAGTCAACAAGCAGCAATAACCGATGCAGAAGTAATTGTGTTATGTGGCGTCCATTTTATGGCGGAAAGTGCGGCAATTTTAGCGCCGGATAAAGTTGTGATCTTGCCCGAGGCCAACGCAGGTTGCCCTATGGCGGACATGGTTGATGCTGAAGGTTTACGGGCCTATAAAAAAAGGGTTCCCGGAGTAAAAGTGGTCTGTTATGTTAATTCTTCTGCAGAAGTTAAAGCGGAGAGTGATATCTGTTGCACTTCCTCCAACTCAGTAAAAGTAGTACAGTCTTTACAGGGACAAGATATCCTATTTATTCCAGACGAAAATCTTGGACGTTATACTGCACAAATCCTTGGACAAACACTTCAGTTATGGCCTGGCTACTGTAAAACGCATGACCGATTGACAAAGGAAGACATTCTTAAAGCCAGAAAGGAATATCCGTTAGCCAAAGTGATCGTACACCCGGAATGTCGGGAAGAGATTTGCCAGGAAGCTGATTATATAGGTTCTACAGCAGGGTTAATCGCCTACGCTCAGAACTCAGAGAGTCATGATTTTATTGTGGGGACGGAGTCAGGGATTTTACATCGGCTCTATCAGGTTTGTCCAGATAAAGAATTCCATCTTGCTTCAGAACGCTTGATTTGCCCGAATATGAAATTAACAACGTTAGCTAAAGTTAGAGATGCACTGATTGCTCTTTCTCCCCGTATTACGGTTGAAGAAGAAATACGAGTTAAAGCCAAGGAAGCACTAGAGAGAATGCTGGCCTTGTAGGCAGCAAAAGAGCAGGGGATGGGCATATTGAGACGTTATTTATATCCTTGGTCCAAATCCGGGGTGAAGGTCTTTGATTCGGACGTACTGGTGTTGGGAAGCGGAATTGCTGGTTTGTATACGGCGATCAAGGCGAGTGAACACTTTCAGGTAACTGTTCTTACGAAGAAAACGATTGAAGAAAGTAATACAGGGCATGCTCAAGGTGGGATTGCCGTAGCTATTGATGAAGAGGACTCCCCGACTTTGCATTTTGAAGACACGTTGCGGGCAGGCGCCGGGCTCTGTGACCCATTAGCTGTAAGGATTTTAGTTGAAGAGGGACCTGCTTGTGTGGAAGAACTCATGAGCATGGGCGCTCAGTTCGACCGCCAGGATGGGGCCCTTGCCCTGACACGTGAAGCTGCGCATAGCCAGCGGAGGATACTACATGCCTTGGGGGATGCCACGGGGTGGGAAATCGAGCGGGCCTTAGTTGCTAAAGTCAAGGAAAATCGTAAGGTTACCGCTTTAGAAGGACGATTTGTGGTTGATCTATTAGAAAATCATAACGGGGAAATAGTAGGAGCCTTGGTTCTTAACGAGGAAACAGGAGATTTCGAAGGGTATTTAGCTAATGCAGTGGTTCTGGCGACCGGAGGTTTAGGGCAAGTTTATCGTTTTACGACGAATCCCAGTGTTGCCACGGGGGATGGAATGGCAATAGCCATACGTGCTGGGGCAGATTTGATGGATATGGAATTTGTGCAATTTCACCCTACGGCATTGTATATTCCAAAGGCGCCTCGTTTTTTAATATCGGAATCAGTACGTGGCGAAGGAGCACATTTAATAAACTCCGCAGGGTTACGCTTTATGGAAAATGTACCAGGGAAAGAACTTGCTCCCCGCGATATTGTTGCTCGGGCAATTTGGGAGGAAATGAACCAAGGCCCGGTTTATTTGGATTTTCGCCCTATCGGGCTGGAACGGATTCTTGAGCGATTCCCTACCATTTATCAAACCTGTTTAAACTATGGGATGAATGTATGTACTACGCCCTTGCCAATTGCCCCGGCTGCCCATTATATGATGGGTGGGATTGCGACAAACTCATTTGGGGAAACAAGCCTGCCTCACCTTTATGCGGCAGGGGAATGCGCTTGTAATGGGGTTCATGGCGCCAATCGGTTAGCAAGTAACTCCTTACTGGACGGATTGGTTTTTGGAGCACGCATCGTAGAGAAAATTGGAAATAAGATTTATACAAAACGCCCTTCATGGGAGAATGTTCTTTGTCCTGAAGGAGGTTTAGGCGGAACTGGAATGAATGGATTAGGAAAACAATTAAATGATCGAGGTTTGCGGAACCGGATCCAGGATTTAATGTGGAACAGTGTTGGTATTTTGCGAGATGAGGCGGGCCTGGAGAAGGCTAAAAAGTTATTGAAGGCTTGGGAGCGAGACGACCTGTCCCTGCACTGTGTGGAGGATCTTGAAACGGCCAACCTGTTAACGGTTGGGGAGGTTATTGCCAAAGCCGCTTTCGATCGTAAGGAGAGTCGAGGGGGGCATTTCCGATCGGACTATCCGTTGCGACTTGACGAATCCTGGCAAAAGCACTCTCTGCAAAGTAAGGAAGGATATCATGTACACTACGTTTCAGTTTCAGGAGCTGATTGATCGGGCATTAAATGAAGACATCGGGACAGGGGACCTTAGCGCCAAGATTTTGCCGGAAGACGTTACAGGGTTGGCAAAACTTTACGCTAAACAAAAAGGCGTGGTCGCCGGTCTGTGGCTTGTTGAGCAGGTTTTTCAGCGTGTGGATTCACGAATTTGTGTCCATAGGATGCTCAAAGACGGGGATGAAGTGAACGTCGGAGGGGTTGTGCTCGAGCTTAGCGGGCCCTTAAGCAGTATTTTGCAGGGGGAGCGGACGGCTTTGAATTTCTTGCAACATCTCTCAGGAATCGCCACTGCCACAAAACGAGCGGTTGATCAGGTCGCAGGGCTTTCGGTGAGCATTGTAGATACACGAAAGACCCTCCCGGGATGGCGCGCTTTACAGAAATATGCTGTCAGAGTCGGTGGCGGAAAGAACCATCGATTTGGGCTTTATGATGCAGTGATCTTAAAGGATAATCATCTTGCAGCTGTGGGTAGTTTAACGGAGGCTGTCCAACGGATCAAGGGCCAAGCAGGACACATGACCAAGATTGAGGTTGAGTGTGAAACGATAGAGCAGGTCCAGGAAGCGTTAAACTGTGGTGTCGATGTGATTATGCTGGACAATATGGATCTGGGAGAAATGCGGGAAGCGGTCCAATATATCGACCGGCGGGCAATCGTTGAAGCATCAGGAGGGATGGGGGAAGAACGCCTTCGTGAAGTGGCTGAGACAGGGGTCGACCTGATCTCGATCGGCGCTTTGACCCATTCGGTTCAGGCTTTAGACTTTAGTCTTGATCTTGGTGACATTAAAGCTGCGACGAGGGCAAGTTGGGAAAGAGGAATCTAAATGTTACGTCAGGACATCCTTCATCTCCTCGCCGCGCAACCAGAAAAATACGTGTCTGGCGAAAGGATTAGTCAACAATTGAATGTCACGCGAGCAGCTATTTGGAAACAGATTCAGGTTCTGAAAGAAGAAGGTTTTGAAATTGAGGGGCAGACCAAGAAGGGATATCGCCTATTGAAAACTCCTTATTCATTAAATGAGTGGGTTTTAAAAAAGGCGTCGACTACAACCTCATTGGGGAGCAAAATATACCTTGTAGATGAGTTGGAGTCCACAAACGTCCGGGCAAAAGAGCTTGCCCGGCAAGGAGGAGTACATGGTCAAGTTGTCCTGGCAAGGCGCCAGAGCTTGGGGCGAGGACGGCTGCAGCGTCAGTGGGAATCTCCAATAGGCGGACTTTGGATGTCCGTAGTACTTCGGCCTAATTTGTCTTTGGCGGACGCCTCAAAAATAACCCTCGCTGCGAGTGTCGCGATTGCCGACGTATTTGAGGAACTCTTTTCTCTTCGAATCGGGATCAAGTGGCCTAATGACCTGATTTTCAACGGTTTGAAAATCGCTGGGATTCTCGGAGAAGTCGTGGGAGAATGGAATGCCGTTCAAACGTTAATTTTAGGAATAGGGATAAATGTCAATTTTCCCCGGGAACGATTAAGTCCGTTATTAAACGCAACGACTCTTTTTGAAATCTTGAAATATGATGTGGACCTAAACATATTGGCTGCTAAAATCTTAAAAAATTTAGAAAAACAAGTGCTATCTCTCGAAAAAAAAGAGTTTGAGGGGCTTAGGGTGCGTTGGCTGGAAAGGGCAGTCAGTTTGGGCGAAGAAGTAAGAATTTTGCTGGGAGAACAAGTAATTCAGGGTATTTTTAAGGGAATCACAATTGATGGAGCCCTACTTCTTGAAACGGAGGATGGAGAAAAAAGCTTTATAGCTGGGGAAGTACAACTGCGTTCCAAAATGAGTAAATATTTTTAGGATTTACTAAAGGTTATGTAAACTTTATTGTTTTCTCTACCTTTTGTTGAACGAGTTCACTTTGGAGGATCTGAATAAGGCATGAATAGCCGTCTGGGTTGGACTGGAAGTGGCTCGTCGGCGTAAAGCCGCCTAAAGGGTAGCCCACTAAGCCAAAAGGAGCGTTATTATGATTCTTGTATTTGATGTGGGTAATACAAACATTGTGTTGGGGGTATATGATGAACGGGTCCTGATCCATCATTGGAGAGTATCTACTGATAAATCTCGAACTATGGATGAGTATGCGGTCGTTGTAAAAAATCTTTTTGATTTAAATTGTATAACTTTTCAAGAGATAGGTGCAGTCGTTATTTCCTCAGTCGTACCTCCGGTGAACCCAATTCTGGAAGCCCTTGCCCGAAAGTACTTTTGTTTAGAACCGCTGGTTGTAGGACCTGGGGTTAAAATGGGGATGCCTATAATAATGGATAACCCCAGAGAGGTTGGGGCTGACCGCATTGTGAATGCCGTGGCTGCCTATCATAAATATGGGGGACCGCTTATCATTGTAGATTCTGGAACAGCGACGACTTTTTGTGTGGTATCGAAACGAGGAGAATACCTGGGCGGGGCGATTGCTCCAGGAATCGGGATCTCGACAGATGCATTGTTTCAGAGGGCGTCAAAGTTACCTCGTGTTGAAATAGTTAAGCCTGCATCGGTTATCGCCAGAAACACGATAGCTGCAATACAATCCGGAATCTACTTTGGCTTCATCGGCCAAGTTGATGGGATTGTTAATCGTATGAAAGCGGAACTGGGACCGGAGACAAAAGTGGTCGCAACTGGCGGATTAGCCGAAATGATTTCTCAAGATTCAGACACGATTGAAACGGTTGATTCATTTTTAACACTTGAGGGACTTTTGTTGATCTATGAACGTAATAGGAAATAGTAAGTACGAGGAAGAGGAACGTGAAGTTAGGACACTTTGAACTTGGAGTTCCGGTATTCTTAGCGCCTTTGGCCGGAGTGACGGATAAAGCATTTCGTGAAACGGTCTGTGCAGTGGGTGGAGAGTATGCCTGGACAGAAATGATCAGTGATAAAGCGTTGATCTATCAAAACGCTAGAACATTGAATATGCTGGATTTGCGTGGGGAAGCAGAACCGAGGATCGTACAGCTCTTTGGTTCAGATCCGGAGATAATGGCTCGCGCAGCTCAATTGGCCATTGATTGTAGCGCCAACGTCATCGATATTAATATGGGATGTCCCGCGCAGAAAATTGTCAAGAATGGAGAAGGATCGGCTCTGCTAAAAGATCTCCCACGCGCGCAAGCAATCGCTTCAGCCGTTGTGCGAGCTGTTAATGTACCGGTAACGGTTAAAATTCGCCTTGGATGGAACGATGATGAAATAGTGGCTATTGAACTGGCAAAAGGCCTTGAGTCAGTAGGAGTTCAAATGCTTACGGTTCATGCGCGAACCCGTGAACAATTTTACTCAGGGTATGCCGACTGGGAATGGATTCGACGAGTGAAGAAAGAAGTAAGTATTCCGGTCATTGGGAATGGGGATGTTTTCATTCCGGAGGATGCAGGCAGGTTGATCGAGCAAACGGGATGTGACGGAGTCATGATCGGACGCGGCGCTCTCGGAAACCCCTGGCTTATTCCGCGTACCCAACATTTTTTAAGATATGGGATTTTATTATCCGAACCACTCATTGAAGAACGTATACAAGTTGCGTTGCAGCATATTGATCGCGCATTGCGTTATAAGGGTGAGCGAATCGGCCTTAATGAAATGCGAAAACACGCAGTATGGTATATCAAAGGGGTTAGGAAGGCGGCTCAACTCCGCGATGAGATTATGCAAACCAGATCATCGAAAGATTTGCAATCTGTCCTCAGACGAATCTTGCAAGGATAGAATAGTTTTTCAGCATCCTTGACAATATTTTGCAAGGTCCTTATAATAACGAGTAATGTAATTGAGGAATCTTTCAAAGGAGTTCCAAGAGTTAAGGAGTTCCTGGAGTTAAAGAGAGTACGCATACACGGCATTAGAGAAGCGCGCGACATCATATCAGCGCAATGCGTTGGATGAAGAAAAGGGAGCGAGAAAAATATGGCTGAGAAAGAAGTCATTCTAACTTTAGAAGGTCTCAAAAAACTTGAAGAAGAGTTGGAACTATCTAAAACTGTGAAGCGGCGGGAAGTTGCCGGACGCATTAAACAGGCAATTGACTTTGGAGATATTAGCGAAAATTCAGAGTACGATGATGCTAAGAATGATCAGGCCTTTATCGAAGGGAGGATTATTACACTAGAGAAAATGCTCAGGAATGCGCGAGTTATCGATGAAGTTGAAGGAACAGATATCGTGGCATTAGGCGCAAAAGTGCGTCTGAAAGACATGGACTTTGGGGATGAAGAAGAGTACTTCATCGTTGGTTCGGCGGAGGCGGATCCAGGCACCAATAAAATTTCCAATGAATCGCCTGTCGGAAAAGCGGTTCTGGGACAGGCGAAGGGAGCAGTCGTTGAGGTTAATGTCCCTGCAGGTATACTACACTATCAAATTTTAAATATTAAGTAAGAAGCTTTTAATTTAGAGGACTACTTGAAGGTTATACGACGAAATACAGTGAGAAAATATGATTGTTTGAGAGTGCAGTATTTCTGGCATGCAGGATGCTGCACTTTGTTTTTTTACCAGTCAAAAAGGATAAACTGACGTTTATATACGTGATTCTTCTTGTTTAGCGACGTCTAAATTTGGTAAAATTGATAGGATAGGAATAAATAATGGAGGAGTTAAGAATGGATAATACCACCGATCTTTGGCGGATTCGGTTAGAGAAGCTTGAGCTGCTTCGTCAGGCGAATATTGAACCGTATGCTGATCGCTATGTACGGACGCATAAAGCGCTTGAAATTTTGGAGCGCTTCGAAGCATTAGAAGGTCAGGATGTTAGTGTTGCAGGTCGGATCATGAGCAAGCGCGATCAAGGAAAAGTCATCTTTATGCACATTCAAGACTTTAGTGGACTTATCCAGATTTATATCCGAATGGATGAATTAGGACAGACGATGTTTGATTTAATCACAAAATTTGACGTGGGCGATATCATTGGAGTAGAAGGAAAAGTTTTTCGTACAAAAAGAGGAGAAATATCCATTCATGCTCGTAAGGTAAATTTGCTTTCCAAGGCGATGCGCCCGCTTCCTGAGAAGTTCCATGGTCTGACGAATGTAGAAACACGTTATCGCAAGCGGTATTTGGATTTGGTTATGAATCCGGACGTTCGCCAAGTGTTTGTGACACGGAGCAAGATTATACGGTTCATGAGGGAGTTCCTGGAGGAACGGGAATTCCTCGAAGTGGAGACACCGACACTTCATACAGTTCCCGGCGGAGCGGCGGCACGCCCGTTCAGTACGCATCACAACGCCCTCGATATTGATCTATATTTGCGGATTGCCCTTGAACTGCCCTTAAAGCGCCTTATTGTCGGCGGGTTTGAAAAAGTATTTGAAATTGGTCGGACTTTCCGAAATGAGGGAATTTCAATCAAGCATAATCCAGAGTTTACCATGATGGAGCTCTACCAAGCGTACGCTAATTTTGAAGATATTATGGAATTAATGGAAGAAATGATTGCTTATATTGTACATAAAGTTCACGGCGCATTGGAGATTACCTATCAGGGGCAAACCCTTCGGTTTCAAACCCCATGGCGTCGTCTTCCGATGTTAGACAGTATACTGGAGTATTCAGGAGTAGACTTTCGGAGTATCGAAACAGATGAACAGGCACGTCGGGTTGCTCAAGAGAAAGGCCTTCATGTCGAAGGGGATGCATCTCGAGGTAAAATTATGAATGAGTTTTTTGAAGAGTATGTTGAACCTAATTTGATACAACCGACATTTATTACTGGACATCCCGTTGAAATCTCTCCGTTAGCTAAGCGTAATGTGAATCACCCGGAATATGCGGATCGGTTTGAAGCGTTTATCTTTGGGCGCGAGCTTGCTAATGCATTTTCTGAGTTAAACGATCCCATTGATCAACGGCAACGGTTTGAAGCACAGGCCGCTGAACGAGCAAAAGGGGATGATGAGGCTCATTTGATGGATGAAGACTTCGTCCAAGCCTTGGAGTACGGGTTACCGCCTACGGGTGGACTAGGAATCGGTATTGACCGTTTAGTTATGTTCTTAACAGATTCTGCATCGATTCGAGATGTTATACTTTTTCCGACGATGCGACCCAGAGATGAAAGCGTTCAAGACGAAGACGTAGAAGAGTAAGTTAAATTATTCTATTAAGCATAAAACTATTGTAACTGCTGATTGTATTGTTTAAATCGAACACCATAGTCGTGGTACAGTGTAACTTATTCGTTCAGTATAATCTTGTTTTTGACAGTTTAAACAAAGAAAAGCTTGAAACCCTGAGATGTATACTTCCTGCTGAGAAAGAATACCGATCTTTGTCAAACCATACACTATTCTGAACATCTCACTTAAAATTTCGAAGAAAAAGAAGGATTGCTTTGGTTTTAGCAGGTTATTATATATTATGGGAATAAGGAACAGGTTGCAGTAATGTATCTGTTTGTTGACACGAAAACCAGATAAAAAACGTAAGGTATAGTGATTCGTCCAATACGTGCATTTATGTGTAATAATATAGAAAGAGTTTATAAAAGTATTTGCTCGATTTTATTGATCTAAAAAAGTGAATGCTGAGTGTTGAGTAAGGATAACTAAATTAGAAGACTATCCGAATTTTATTAATAACATATAAAAAATGTTGACATTATATCAGCGTTCAGCTATACTTAAAAAGTTCTCAAAAAGTGGCCCGTTGGTCAAGCGGTCTAAGACACCGCCCTTTCACGGCGGTTACACGGGTTCGAATCCCGTACGGGTCACCAAACAAAATACAAGGGTGATTAGCTCAGTTGGTAGAGCGCCTGCCTTACAAGCAGGATGTCGGTAGAGCTACACTGTTATTGCTCGTCAAAATTGAAGTTAGGTGTTTAAGATTCGAGGTTCGAAAGAACCTTTAAACCTTGGATTAGGACTATAAGAGGTAGAGAATGGTGTTCGAACATTGAACATCGAGCACGGCCCCGTGGTGTAGTGGTTAACATGCCTGCCTGTCACGCAGGAGATCGTCGGTTCAAGTCCGATCGGGGTCGCCATACAATTCAAGTTTCTAATTTAAAATGGGTAGGTGGCCGAGTGGTTAAAGGCGACAGACTGTAAATCTGTTCCGAGAGGTACGATGGTTCGAATCCATCCCTGCCCACCAATTTCGAAATTCGAAGATCGAGGTTCGAAATACGAGAAAATCGTATGAGAATGTGTAGGTCTTTGAATAAATTAAGGTTAAGCATAAGATGAATACGGGTGTACGAATATTGAATATAGTGCCTCGTTTTATTGTCGCGGGGTGGAGCAGTGGTAGCTCGTCGGGCTCATAACCCGAAGGTCGTCGGTTCAAATCCGTCCCCCGCAACCAAGGTATTGGGTCCTGGAGCAAATGCTCAGGCTTAATATATATGATTGGG